>CAZOMH010000087.1:0-10978 GCA_964580415.1 uncultured Nitrospirales bacterium | reverse complement strand
AAGGCGCCCAAGGACTATCCCCTGGTCGAACTGCGTGCGCTGCAGGACTGGGTTGTCGAGAAGCAACTCAGGACGGTTCCCGGTATTGTGGATGTGGTGGGGTTTGGCGGGCCGACCAAGCAGTACCAGGTGCTGATTGATCCCGCAAAGCTCAAGTCCTACGGCATCCCGCTGCAAAGTGTTTTCCAGGCGCTGGCCAACGGCAACCGCAATGCGGGCGGTTCCTATATCGAGCACGGCCCCGAAATGTACATCGTTCGCGGTCTGGGATTTGTGCGCACGCTGGAGGACATTGGCGGCATCGCCGTTGAGACGCGCGGCGGCACCCCGATTCGGATCAGCGACCTTGGCAATGTCACCATCGGGAACCAGTTGCGGCTCGGCCGCGTGGGAAAAGCCCTTCCCGGCCAGCCCGACGCGGACGATGCCGTCGAGGGCATCGTCATCATGCGCAAGGGGGAAAACGCCCTCGACGTGCTGACGCTTGTCCGGGACAAGATTGAGCAAATCAACAAGTCCTACCTTCCCGAAGGCGTCAGCGTTGTTCCCCACTACGACCGCACCGAACTGGTGGACCGCACCCTTCATACGGTCCGCAAAAACATGATTGAGGGCATCAGTCTTGTGCTGCTGGTGCTGGTGCTCTTCCTGGGCCTGGGGCAAATCCGCAGCGCGCTCGTCGTGGCCTCCGTGGTGCCGCTGTCGCTGCTGGGCGCATTCACAATGCTGGACCTCAGCGGCATTCCGGCGAACCTCATCTCGATGGGCGCCATTGACTTCGGCATCATTGTGGACTCCGCCGTGGTGATCATCGAGAACCTGCTCCGCCTGCTGCAGGAGAGGAAGGATTGCAAGCGCCCCCTCGCGGCAGTTATTGCCGACTCGGTGACCCAGATGGGCCGGCCGATTCTGTTTTCCAAACTCATTCTGCTGTCCGCGTTCATCCCCCTGTACACCATGCAGCGCGTGGAGGGCCGGATTTTCAGGCCCATGGCGCTGACGATCACTTTTGCTCTCATTGGCGGCACCATTCTGGCGCTGACGGTCGTTCCCGTGCTGGCCACCTTCGCGGTAAAGGCGGCGCCCAGCGCCCGTCCCCACGCATTGCTCGTGCGGATGCTGGTCTTCGTTTACCGCCCCGTGCTGCGGCTGGCCATACGGCTGCGCTACCTGGTTATTGCCGCGGCGGTGGCGATCCTCGCCTTTGCCGGATATTTGACCACGCAGATGGGCACGGAATTCCTGCCCAAGCTTGACGAGGGCTCGTTGTGGGTGCGCGGGTTCATGCCCCAGACCATTTCGCCGTCGGAGGCGGCGGCGCTGGGCCAGAAGATACGCAAGGAGTTGGTCTCCTTTCCCGAAGTGCAAAGTGTGGTGACCCAGCTGGGCCGGCCCGACGACGGCACGGACATCAACGGGTTTGACATCATCGAGTGCAGTTGCGCGCTGAAACCGCGCGCGGAATGGACCACAGCGTCCGACCGGGAGCGGCTCTGCGCGGTCATGAACGCGAAGCTTTCGCAGATTCCCGGGGTGGATTTCCAGTTCAGCCAGATGATTGAGGACAACGTGAACGAGGCCATCTCGGGCATCAAGGCCGAATTGAGCATCAAGATATACGGCGAGGATCCGGTCGTGTTGCAGTCAATCGCCGACAAGATTGCGGAGGTGGTGCAGGGGGTGCCCGGCGCCACTGATGTGGGCGCCGAGGCGCTTCTCGGCCAGCCCCAGGTGCAGATCACGATGGACCGCGGGGCCATCGCGCGGGCCGGGCTGACCGTGTCCGACGTGCAGTCGGTGGTCGAGACCGCGCTGGGCGGGTCCGTGGCGACCAAAGTGCTTGAGGGCGAGCGCACCTTTGACCTGGTGGTCAAAATCACCCCCGTCGCCCTTTTGGACCTGGATTCGATCCGCAAGATTCCGGTCTTCGGCTCGAGCGGCGAGCGGCTCACGCTTGACACGCTGGCCTCCGTGGAGGTGCGGCCGGGATTTGCCCGCATTTACCGCGAGGAGAACGCCCGCCGCACCGCGGTGAAGCTGTCCGTGCGTGGCCGCGATCTGGGCTCGCTGGTGGCCGAGGCGCAGAAAAAGGTGGCCGGGGCGGTGAAGCTGCCCGCCGGCTACCGCATCGAGTGGACCGGCGCCTTTGAAAACCAGCAGCGTGCCGTCCGGCGGCTTTCCATCGTGGTGCCCATCACAGTGGTCGTCATCTTCTTCCTGCTCTTTGTCGCGTTCAACTCCGGCAAACTTGCATTTCTCATTCTCTTCAACGTTCCTTTCGCCGCCATCGGGGGGGTCTTTGCGCTTCCGCTGGCGGGGCTCAACCTGTCCGTGTCCTCCCTTGTTGGATTTATTGCCCTTTTCGGGATATCCATCCAGAACGGGGTCATTCTGGTGCAGCGAATCCGGGAGCTTCGACGCGAGGGAACGGGGCTCACCGAGGCAATCATGGAGGGTGCCGTGTCGCGCGTCCGCCCTGTGGTGATGACCGCCGCCATGGCGGCCCTGGGTCTGCTGCCAGCGGCCCTGTCCCATGAAGTCGGCGCGGAAACGTCCCAGCCCTTCGCCGTCGTCATTATCGGCGGACTTGTATCATCCACGATACTTACACTATTGATTCTGCCTATACTCTACCAGTATTTCGAGCCCGACGAACTGGAGTACTGATTCGGGCACTCCCGTTTCCCATGCAGGATGCCGGTGCAAATGCAGATTGCCGGCGGGGACGGGTGTCTGCACTGTTCGGCCCCGCCTTCCGCTTCGCTTGCCGGCCGGGCATTTGCTACACTGTTGCGCCGGTCCCGGAATGGGACCGCGGAAAGCACAGCACGCAATGATTTCCCCCGAGAACGACGAACAACCCCTGCTGCCCGAGGCCCACTCGGGCGAGGGCGCTTTTGACGCGCAAATGGCCCTGCCGCTGCCCGCGGCGGAGCTTGGCGCGCCGTTCCAGTCCGTCGTCAAGCGCGACGGCCGCACGGAACGGTTTGACCGCCGCAAAATTGCCGACACCATCTTCAAGGCGTCCAAGGCGGCGGGGGTGGACGACCGCGGACAGGCCGAAGGGCTCGCTTCGGCCGTGGCCATCTTTCTCACGAAAATACACGGAAGCAATTCGCCCACAGTGGACCAGGTGCATGACGCGGTGGAGCGGGTGCTGTTGACCATGGGCCACATCCCCGCCGCGCTGGCCTATGTGCGCTACCGCGACCGCCGCGGGCGCATCCGCCGCCTGCGCGACGGCGATTTGGGCGCGATGCTGGGCGAACTCGAGGAGGCCCGCCGCGAGGGCGGTCCGGGACCGCTGGACCGCGCGCTCCTGCGGGTGCGCACCAGCGGCGACCGCATGGCGGCCTGGGACCGCGACCGCATCGTTGACGCGCTCGCGCTGGAAACGGGCATGAACCGGGACATGGCCGCACTGGTGGCGGCCGAAGTGGAGAGCCAGATCGCCGGCGCGGGCATACAGGCACTTACGTCGTCGCTCGTGCGCGAGATGGTCGGCGCGCGGCTTATTGAGCACGGCCTGATTGGCGAACGCGACCGGCACCGGCGTCTGGGCGTGCCGCTCTATGACACCGCGCGCATCGTCCGGGGGCTGGCGCCGGAAACGGCTGGCGCGGACCCGGACGGCACGGACCGCGCAC
Organism: uncultured Nitrospirales bacterium; assembly: GCA_964580415.1. Lineage (GTDB taxonomy): Bacteria > Hydrogenedentota > Hydrogenedentia > Hydrogenedentales > CAITNO01 > CAITNO01. Next base: position 7,331 of record CAZOMH010000087.1, on the reverse strand, counting down.
TGGCGCGGGCACTGAAGAAAGAGTACGCGCTGGCCGAAGTCTTCTCATCCGCCGTGGCCGATGCGCACCTGTCGGGCGCGATCCACCTGCACGACGCGGAATGTGTGGACCGCCTGCACAGCGCGGACCATTCGCTTGAATATCTTATGCACTTCGGCGTGCAGCGTCCCGACGGAAGCGCCTTTGCGGGACCGCCCGCCTACCCCGACACGCTGCTGGCGCAGTGGACCCGGCTGGATGCGCAACTCGACGCCTATTTTTCGGCGCGCGTGGGCTGGCGCGCGTTCAACGTGTTTGCCGCGCCGTTTGTCGATGGACGGCCCGACGATGAGGTGGCGCAACTGGCCCAGATGACGGCATACGAGGCCGCTTACCGGGCGGCAACGCGCAGCCATCCCGCTCCGGAAACACGGCTTGAGATATGCTGGACCGTGCCGCAGGCGCTGCGCGGCGCTGATGCGGTCGGACCCGGCGGAGAAGCGGCCGGCCGGCCCTGGGGCGGATTCGCCCACGCGGCCCAGCGCTTCGCGTGGGCGCTGGTGGAAACGCTGTGCGCGGGCGAACGCGAGGGACTTGCGTTTCCCGAGCCGGCCATAGCGCTTCCCATCGACACCCGGTTCCTTGGCGCGGCCGGTGCGGGTGATTTTCTCCGCCATGCCGCGCGGCTGGCCTGCGTTCGCGGGCATTTCGATTTCGTTTTGGACCGCACGCCCGGTGCGGCGGACGCAGCCCCGTCATGGCGGCCCCGCCGGGTGGTGGCGCAGCGCGTTTCGCTCAACCTGCCCCGTGCCGCCGGCCGGGCACGGGACGAACAGAGTCTCTTTGCCGAACTGGACCGGCTGGTGAACCTTGCCGCGACAGCGCATCTGGAGAAACGGGGGTTCATCGAGGAACTGCTGCTGCGGGGCAATGCGGGCCCGCTGCGTCTGCTCGCCGCGGAACGCGACGGGCAGCCCTGCGTGTCCGCCGAAGAGGCCCTGTTTGAAATTGCCCTTGACGGCCTGTGGGAATGCGCGGGGCTGTTGGCGGACGACGACGATGCGCGCGCGGAAACCGCGCGGCGCATTGCCGAACGGCTGCATTATGCCTGCCGCGAAACGGCGCGGCAGCGCGGTATTCGGCTTGTTCTTACCGGCAACACCTCGCACGAAACGGCACGCCGCTTCGCGGCGCTTGACGCAGCCGAACATGGCCGCGCCGCGGCCATGGCCCGCGCCGACGCCGCCACACAGGCGGCGGAATACACACCCGGCGCGGCGCTGCCCGCCGCGACGTGGAACGCTTTTGAGCGTGTCCGCGCCGAAGGCGCGGTGCATGTGTGGCTCGACGGCGGCGCGGTCAGCGTGCTGCCCCTGCCCGGAGAAGGCGCCTCGGAACGCACCGTCGCGGAATTTGTCACCAAGGCGTTCAACGAAACCAACTGCCGGGGATTGCGCTTCACAATCAGCTGAACCCCGGCAGTTGAAGCCTCAAATGCGTGCGGTCAAATCCCCTTCACCCGGAAATGCCGGGAATGTCCGCGGTGGCTTCCGATACGGAGTGGACGGCGCGGCAGCGGGGACACATGACTTTGTCTTTGTTGAACTCGGGGGGAAGTTTGAGCTGCGCGCCGCAGCCGCAGGAAATGAACCGGAATCCGTTGAGCTTGCGCACCCAGTCGCCGGTTTGGCGCATCTGCACGGTCTGCTCCGCGGACAGTTGGCCGGGGCGGGGCACGGCCATCCGCACGGACGATGCGGCCGCGACCGCCATTTGAGGCGCAAAATTCGGGGTGCCCGCACCCGGGACCGGGTTCGCCATGCCGCCTGCGGCCACCGGCGGCAATGCCCGGCCCGGGAACCCGGATTGGACCGCGGCGGGCGTCGCCATGCGGGGGGCGATGATCTCGCCCGTTGCCGTCTGGGACAGCGCCGAGGCGGGCATGGCCGCGCGCTCACCGCCGCCGGCCCGTTCCCAAGCCCGCGCATAGCTGGCGTAGGAGGCGCCGCCGGCCATGCCGCGCAGAATGCGGATGCGCTCTTCGGTCGGGGGATGGGTGCTGGTCCATGAGGTCAGCGATTGGGCGCCGGCCAGCGGGTTGACGATGTACATGGGCGCGATCACGCGGTTGGCGGCGGCGGGCAGTTGCGCATCCCCGGAAATGACTTCCAGTGCCGACGCGAGCCCTTCGGGATAGCGGGTGTACACGGCGGCCCCCGCATCTGCCAGGTACTCGCGCCGTCGTGAGCAGGCAAAATAGATGAGCTGGGCGATGATGGGCGCGAGAATGGCGAGCACAATCGCGACAACCATGATTATCGCCCCGCCGCCGCCTTCTTTTTGGGAGTCGGAGGAACGGTAACGGGTGCCGCTGCCGCCCAGGTACATTGCCCGCGCGAAAAGTTCCGAAATCAGCACAATGGTGCCCGCCATGATGCCCATCATGGTCATAAACAGCACGTCGCGGTTGACAATGTGGCTGATCTCGTGGGCGATCACCCCCTGCAACTGGTCGCGGTTGAGCTTGCCCAACAGCCCTGCCGTCACCGCCACGCAGGCGTTCTGCGGGTCGCGTCCGGCCGCAAAGGCATTCAGCCCCATGTCCTCTATCAGGTATATCCTGGGCGGGCTGGGCAGTCCGGCGGCAATACTCATTTCCTCGACGACATTGAACAATTGCGGCGCGTCCTGCTTTTCCAGCTCGCGCGCGCCGCTGGCGGCCATGAGAATCTGGCCGCCCTGATAGTAGGCGGCAATCGCCTGGACCGTCCACAGCAGAAAGGCGACAAGCATGCCGATAACGCCGCCGGGCGGAATCGGGATTTCATAGCGCTGCCCGTTTGCGTAGCCCCAGAAGCCTTTTGACGGAAAGACGGTGAACCCTATCGTGAAGCCCAGCACCAGCAGCAGCGCGAGCATCACGAACACCAGCACCGTCGACCGGCGCTTGTTGGCCCGAATCAGTTCAAACATGACCGGCTCAGGAGAAGCTCACCTTGGGCACCTCGCGCTGGGCGGCGTCCTCGATTTCGAAGAATTCCGCCCTGGCAAAGTTGAACATGCCCGCCACGATATTGCTGGGGAACATTTCGACCTTGTTGTTGAACTGCATGGCGGCGTCGTTGTAGGCCTGCCGCGCGAAACCGATACGGTTCTCGGTGGACGCCAGTTCTTCCTGCAAAGAGAGAAAGTTCTGGTTCGCTTTGAGATCGGGATACTGTTCCGCTGTTGCGAAGAACCCGGAGAGCGCCTGGGTCAATCCGGCCTCGGCCTTGCCCTGGTTGGCCACGCCCGCCGCGCCCTGCGCCAGGTTGCGCGCCCGCGTGACATTTTCCAGCGTTTCCCGCTCGTGTACCATGTAGCCCTTGGCCGTTTCGACCAGGTTCGGAATCAGATCGTGTCGGCGCTTGAGCTGCACGTCGATCTGCGACCATGCGTTTTTCACCGCGTTGCGCAGCCGCACCAGCCCGTTGTACATGCCCACCAGCCACAGCGCAACCAGCAACCCGGCCGCGACGATGACGCCCAACACCACCAACACGCCCATACCGGCAGCCATCATGACGTTTCTCCTTCCACCGCCGCGCCGAACAAATCGCGCAGCCATCCGAACACAGGGTCATCCGCTGCAACGCCCTCTTGGCGGAGCACCGTGAACAGTTCACCTTCGTCAAACCACAGGCCGTGTCCGAGCCGGCAGGCGTCCACCACCACCGGCACGCCGCCGCCTGTGACATCTTTGCGCATGCGTTTGCGGCAAATGGGACACCGGCGCGTCTTTTCGCCTTTTGCATGGGAAGGATTGCCTGCCTCAAGGAATCCGCGCGTTTTCACCGCGTCACCGAGAATCAGGTCCAATTCGCCCGCATCAAGCCACAGGCCGCGGCACGCCGGACAGCAGTCCAGTTCCACGCCGTTGTACTCGACCACGATCATCGCATCTTTGCAAGCCGGACAGTTCATGGAGTGATTATACCTCCAATGTCACCGCACAAAGAAAGCGCACGGACTGTCCGCCCCGCTCAGGGCTTTTTCGCCTCTTCGGGCGGGAACACCGCGTTGAGCGTTTTCCACAGTTCCGCATGCTTTTCGGCGCTGAGCGTTTTCCCCACCAGCAGGGAGGCAATGTAGGCGTCGTCCTTGGCGAACATGGAATAGTTGATGACCGCCTTGCGGGGAGGGGCACCGCCCGGCGCGGGATTGGCGGTGTAGGCCAGAACACGGTCGTGCGATTCCTCCCAGCAGAATACGGGGATCAGCTCCTCGGCGTCCGAATTGGGGCGCAGGCGCATCGCCTCGCGTTTAAAGTCCTTGCCGTGCCGGGCCACGCAGGCGCGAAAGAAAGTTTCCCGCGCCTTGTCCACGGTGGCCGTCTCGCCGGACCACATGGCCACAAACTCGTAGAGTTTGCCCTCGCGAAACCCGTAATCGACGGTGCAAAGCAGTCCAAGAAAGGGGTCTTTCTCGTAGGATTCAATCAGGCCGTCCGGCTGCGCCGGGTCCACTTTCTTCTCCAATTGCCCCGGGGCGCTGTAGGCCGCGTCGGGATGGGCCCTCACAAAATCTGCAAAAGGCACCGCCCACACCGCGCCGCCAACCACCTTTTCCAGGCCCGAAACGGGTGCGGCGCTCTGGGCAACGGCGGGTGCCGCCGCCAAAAGAAAGGCAGGAATAATTCCGAAAAACATATAGTTTCGCATGGTGCGCGTACTCCTTGGTTGGCACCATGATACCAGACTGGAGCGCCCGGCTTCTTTCGGCATTGCGGTTGGGGCGGTTTGTTGTTAGAATGGAGCCATGGAGGAGATGCGCTCATGATGACGCAACTTGAACAATTGGTGCGGACGCTGGAAAACCGGGAAGCCGGCTGGGTGGTGCGGCGCGACGCCGCAGAACTGTTGGGCAAGGTGGCCCAATATTCCATTTCTGCGCTGAATTCACAGCGCACAGACACGGACATGGACGTGCAGCTTCAGGTGGAACGATCCCTTGAGGGGCTCTATGCGCTCGCGCTGCCCGGCTCGGCGCGCAAGGGGGAATACACGCTGCGCGACCTTGCGATGGCCTGCGAGAAACGTCCCACCCGCACGGTCGAGCCGCACCATGACGGCTACGTGGTGACGGTGCGCATGAGCGCGGCGCGGACGCTGAAGGTGCATATCATGCCCTACGAGGGCCGGGACGGGCGGCGGCTTATCCGCATCTACATGGTGTGCGGGCCGGCCACCGAGGAGGCCATGGCCTGGGTGCTCCGTTCCAACGCCAAACTGAACCACGGCGCTTTTGCCATCCTCGCCCTGAAGGAGGGGCCCGAGCAGATTGTGCTGCTCAACAATCTTGCGCGCCAGGACGCCACCCCGGAAACAATCAAGGCGTCGCTTAAACAGATCGCCTTTTTCGGAGACCAGCTCGAACGGCGGCTCAACCAGCTCGACGAACCCTGAGCGCGCCGGAGGCCCCGATGCGCATTGCGGACGTGGAACGCGAAGTCCCCGGCGGGGACCGGCCGCTTTTAAGTCCCGGCGGCCATTATGCCGGCGCCAATCTCGCGGGGGCGCAGTTGGCCGGGTTGCGGCTGTCGGGCGCGGATTTCACGAGCGCCGATCTGCGGCAGGCTGACCTGTCCGGTGCCTGTCTGGACAATGCGTGCCTGAGCGGGGCCAACCTGTCGGGTGCAAATCTTTCGCTCGCCGTCCTCGGCGGGGCCGATTTGTCGGACGCCTGCCTGCGCGGTGCAAACCTGGGCCGGGCCAATCTCGTGGGCGCCCGCGCGGACAACGCCGATTTCACCGGGGCGGACCTGTATTATTCCAGGCCGGGCAACGGCCGCTTTCAAAACGCCGTTTTTTGCGGGGCAAACCTCCATCGGGCCATCTTTCGCCGTGCCGATTTGCGCGGTGCGGACTTTTCCGGCGCAACCGGCCAGGCAAACTTTGAGGACGCGCTGCGATGAGCACACCGCCGCTGACGGTGGCCCAGTTCGTTACGGAGAACAACGAGGCGAACTGCTGGATCGCGGCCTGCGCGGTCACGCGGCAGGCAATGATGGTGGATGCGCCCGCCTCTGATCCGCGCCTTTTCCGTTATTTGGAAGCGCGCGGCCTGCAGTTGTCCGGGGTGTTTATCACCCATGCGCATTATGACCACACCGACGGGTTGGAAATGCTGCTTTCCACCCGCAGCGTGCCGGTCTATGCCGCCGCGTCCCTGCCGGGTCTTGCCGGCACGGTGAACGTCAAGACGGAACACGAGATTTCCTTGGGCGCGCTCACCGGCCGGGTGGTGGAGACGCCGGGGCACACCCCCGATTCGATCAGTCTTGTGCTGCCCGGCGTGGTGTTTACCGGGGATGCGCTCTTTGCCGGGTCCGTTGGCGGCACCGCCGGTGACCGCGACAGACAGCGCGAAATCACTTCCGTTCGCGAACACATCCTGTCGCTGCCCGAAGACTGGCTTGTCTGCCCCGGTCACGGCCCCTCCAGCACCGTTGGCGTCGAATGGCGCTTTAACCCCTTCTTCAATCCGCCAAGGAAGTGACCCCGACCCCATGAACACCACCGTCACGCGCCGCCTGTTTCTGGCATCCGCCGCGCTGGCACCGTTCGCGGCGGACTCTTTGTGCGCCGCTGCAACTTCGGCGCAGACGCCCGCCCCTGCGCGCTTCTTCTTCGCCTCGCAGGGCAAAACGGGCATGATGAACGCCGACGGCACCGGGCTGCGCTGGTTCGATTTCGATGTGCCCAACCAGGCCGCGTGGCAACCCTGCGGTTTCTTCAGCGACGGACACCGTGTGCTGTTTCTGAGCATGGAACCGCGCCTGGACGGGCCGGGAAAACCCTTTGCGGAGTACTACCACAAGACGCCCTGCCATATATGGGTGCATGATTTGGACAGCGGCACGCTTGCCGAGGTCGCCACGAAAGACCGCATGGCGCCCTTCTGCACGCCCCAACTCCTGCTGAACGACGACCGCATCCTGATGCAGGTTGTGCGCAACGGGGCCGGGCAAATCTTCAGCATGAACCTGGACGGTTCAGATGCGAAAGAATTCACCCGCGCCGATGAGGGCATGCCCTACGGGCTTGACCTCAGCCCGGACGGCCGCCGCGTGGCCTACCATCTGGCCAGTCCGCAGGGATACCAGATTTGGGTGAGTGACGCGGACGGTGCCAACCGCGTCAAGATCATCGGCGATCCCGATCACCTCTATTTCTGCCCCTGCTGGTCGCCCGACGGCCAATGGCTGGTGTTCCAGGACTGTCTCTACAAGCAGGACCCCGGCCATGACTGGTCGGACCTGTATCTGAGCCGGGCCGACGGATCGGAGCACCGCCTTCTCACGAAGGACCAGG
>CAZOMH010000086.1:0-10986 GCA_964580415.1 uncultured Nitrospirales bacterium | reverse complement strand
CTGCCCAACGACATCATGGACAAGGCGTCGGGGTTGTTTGACGCGGCTGAGGCCGCCGCGAAAGACGACGCCGAAGCGCTCGAACGGGTCCGCGTCGCGCGCATGCCGCTGGTCTATGCGAATATGTTCCCCCGAAACGGGTACAGCATCGACAGCGGTTTGCTGATTTTCCGCACGCCGCTGGCGCAGTTGCCCGAATCGCTGGATTTCGTGGACCGCATGCAGAAGCACGGTTTCCAGGCCCTCCGCGAGGAGTCGGGCGAACCCTCGCAAATGCCGATGCTGTGCGCCGTCTTCAACACGCCCCAGTCCGCGCCTTCCATCGGCAACGCCCGCCTCACGGCGGACGTGGTGCCTTTCTTCGGGGGGCGCGTGCTGCGCATCACCGACAAGCAGAGCGGACAGTGCATCACGGCCAACGAGGTGTCGCGCGGCCTCTTCTTTCCGTTCAACGGCGGCGAGGAAACGCGGCTGGGCGGGCTCTTTTCACCGGAGGGCATGTTCATGCAGTTCTCCGTCGCCGAGGCCGCGCCCGCGGCCATCACCCTGACCACGGCGGGAGGCGGGTTTGAACTGAAACGGGTGGTGCGGCTGGAGGGAGACACGCCGACACTCACCATCGAATCTGTGTACACGAACAAGAGCGACAAACCCCGCGAAGTCCACATGCGCAGCCACACCGAATTCAACCTGGGCGATCTGATGAAGACCCGGGTTGCCTTCACCGACCGAAAGGGACAGGACATACGCCGCGAGATGAAGCCCATCGTTGCCGGGCTCCGCGAGGGCGAACACTACCTCGACCAGAATGCGCCGAAGGGCGCCTGGGTGTTCACCGGCACCAAGGGTCTGGAAGTGACCCAAACCTTCGATGACGCCAAACTGGACTATGCCTGGCTGTACGCCTATCCAGACTATCTTAACGAGTTGGAGGCGGAATTGTGGATGAAACCGGTCACGATTGCCCCCGGCGAGAGTGTGTCTTTCGCGCACAGCATTACCGTGGGACCCATGCCGAAATAGGAACGCCCCTTCTTCTTTGTCATCCCGAACGGAGCGCCGCGCAGTGAAGGGTCTTGTCCGCATGCAACGTCGTTGCGGGAAGAGACCTTTCGCTTCGCTGCCAGGAAAGTGTGGGACAGGCGCCCTCGCCTGTCGTCCCAAGTCGCTGGTCACGGTCCGACAGCCGGGGGCGGCTATCCTGCATTCCGGAGCCGTCTTTCTTCTGCGAATCTCCGCCAACGGCGGTCTGAGGCTCAGGATGACAAAAACATTGCCCTTTCGCGGTATGGGCATCGCGCCCATGGGCAGCAAGACACGGGCGGGACGCCCGTGCCGCATGAAAATGCGGCTCATTCCGCCGCTTTGAGCAGGTTCGGGGCGATGTTCTCCGCCTTTGCGCCCAATGCCGCGCGGGCACCGTGGGGGTTGTGGACCCAGATGGTACCGCCCAGATCGCGCACGCCGTGGTCTTCCTTCTCCATGCTGGCAACGAGCGCGGGACGGTCGTCGGTGTCGTATACATGGCAGTCGATAAACTCGACGCCGCCGAGTTTGGTGGTCAGATTGGGACGGCGGAGCGTGATGGAGATGGGCGCGCGGGGCGACGCATCGTCGGGCGCGTCCCACAACCAGGCGTTCTTCCATTTGCAGTTTACAAAACGCACCTTCACCCCTTCCGCGGACTTGTCATAAATGCGTGCGCCCTCTTTCCCCGTGTTCTCGGAAGTGCAGTTGCGGAATTCCACAACACCCTGCGGACCGTCGTCCCTGCACGCGCCCACGGTCATGCCGCCCCAGCCGCCCAGTTCGGCGCTGCGCACCACTTCCGCGCTGTCGCCGGGACGGCCCATGCGCATCATGCAGTTTTCGAAGAGGATGGACACGTCCGCGCTTTCCTTCGTGAGCGGCTTCAGGTAGACCGCCGCGGCGTTGCCGCGGTTGTTCTCGAAGAGGCAGTTACGGACAACGCAGTTCGCCAGCCGTTGGTTGGGCGAATCGGGCTCGAAGTCGATGCCCGATTCGGGCGCAGTGCCGCCCGTGCCCGACAGGGAGCAGTTTTCGACAAGCAAATCCTGCGCGCTGATGACGCTGATGCCCTGGCGGTGGTTGTCCCAGCAGACAACATTGCGTACGGCAATGTTCTCGCACCAGGCACGGGAGCCGCCGCCGTCCATATAGATGCCGTCGCCGCCGGAACTTTCGATGCGCAGTCCTTCTATGGTCACGTTCCTGCAGCCCTGCAGCGCGACACCCATCCGCCACTCGGCCGGTTTGTAGGGCGGGTTTTGATAATCCTTCTTGCGCATGCGCAGCACCGCGCCGTATCCCCGCAGGATCAGGTTTTCCGCGTTCGTTGCCGTCAGCATGGAGTCGCCCCCGCCCTGGAATTCGCCCTTCTTGGCAAGCAGCATCACCCCGGACTCGAAGATAATTTCCTGGTCGCCATGCAGGCGCAGCGGACGGACAACCCATGCTTCGCCCATGTAGGGAATGACCAGCGTTTTCGCCTTCGAGTCCAGCGCCGCCTGCAGCGTATCGGTTGCATCTTCGCTGTTGAAGCCCCACCATGCCGCGCTGGCCGTGGCGCATTCGCCCGCGGCAACCTGCTGCACCGCCGCGTCGTTGCGCTGGCAGGGCATGGGCGGGGTTTCCGACACTGCCGTCCAACACAGGCCAAACAGGGGGACAAACAGGCCCAGCCATGCCGTATTCTTCAAAGTAATCATCGCCATTCTCCAAGTATGGGGTTCATCACAGGGATGGGACATATTAGCGCACCGAACAGGCGGGATAAACCCCTGGGGTGGCACCGTCTCTGGTACAATACGGTTCCCTGGCCGGAGAAGTTCCTGACAGGGACGAAAAATGGCGTCCTGACCGTCTTTTAACGTTCTTATCGAGCGAGGTTCATTCCATGCCCAGCAGTTGGCCCCGATGATGGAACCCTTTACCAACAAGCACCTCCCCCGGGGGGTGATGATTATCTATGAGGACAAGGACGTCCTGGTGGTCAACAAGCCGGCGGGCCTGCTCACCATGGGCACGGAGAAGGAAAAGGTCAACACGCTGTACTACAGCCTGACCGACTACGTGCGCAAGGGCAGCGCCAAGTCCCGCAACCGCATCTTCATCGTACACCGGCTTGACCGGGAGGTGTCGGGCATTCTCGTTTTTGCCAAAACCGAGTCGGCCAAGTTCTTCCTGCAGGACAATTGGGATTCGGCGGAGAAAACCTACCTCGCGGTGGTGCATGGGGAAATGGAGGAAAAAGAGGGGACCATCACCTCCCACCTGACCGAGAACAGCGCCTATGTGGTGCATTCCACGCGCGACACCCGGATTGGCAAATTCTCCCAAACGACCTATAAAGTGCTGCGCGAAACGCGGCTGTACAGTCTGCTCGAAATTCGCCTGTTGACGGGGCGAAAGCACCAAATCCGCGTACACTTGGCCGAGTTGAGCCATCCCATCGTGGGCGACAAGAAATATGGAAAGGGGGACCGGGACCCCAAACAGATGGCCCTGCACGCCGTCTCCGTCACCTTCCCGCATCCCCACAGCGGCCGGATGATGACGTTTGAAAGCAAGGCCCCCGCCCATTTTAACCACCTGCTGGGCGGCGCGAGCGGGGAAGAGCGCATCAACAAGTAGGCGGGACGGGAGCGGCGCCGCCGGGGAAGACAGGCCGCGCCTAAATGAAGTACATCGGCGCTTCGGCCAGTTCCTTCATCTGCTGTCGGCGGGCAAGATCGGCGAGAGTGATGCCGTTAAAGGTCCCGTACAGGGCGTCATTCACCTCGTCGAAGACGTCTTTCAGCGCGCAGGTGACGGGCTCAACGCAGCAGTTGGGCACATCGCAGCAGTCGGCAATGCAGAGGGAACCCTCCAGCGCCACAACGATCTGGGCCAGCGTAATCTCTTCCGGTTTGCGGGCGAGCATATAGCCGCCGTGGGCGCCCCGAATGGCGGAGACCAGCCCTGCCTTGCGCAGGGAAAGCATGAGTTGTTCCAGATAGGTCTCCGGAAGATTTTGGCGCTCGGCGATTTCGCGCGCCATAACGACGCCCTGTCTTTGGTTGAGCGCCAGGTAGAGCATCGCCCGCAGACTGTATCGTGACTTTGTGGACAGTTTCATATGCCGACCCTTACTGCCGTGGAAGAGCCCGTCCTTGTCACTGCCGTGTCCGGACATGTCCCGACACCCAGGCCGCTGGCACAATTCCACGGGACTCTGAGTATAACATTTCTCCGCGTTCCGCCGGAACCGCTTCCTCCCTTCGGAGATTCGGCGCCTCCGGTTTTTATCGATTTGCCTTGACAGGCTCCCCAAACTTGTTTAGGCTGATGGGCGGACGGGTATATTTGCCGGAGTGCCGGCATGTCCGGCGGTCACAGGAAAGCGTGCGTGGCCGTTGGTCCCGTGACCGTCGCGCAGGGGCGAAAATACCTTCCGGAACCCCGTTCCGAAAGGGGGCATGAGAGGACCCAATTCGTGCGGTTTACAATTCGACGGAAGATACTGCTGTTCACCGTGGTGCCGGCGGTGCTGATCCTTGCCCTGTTGTTGGGAATAAACGCCTACCGTCTTTACCGCCGTCAAACGGTGATCGTGGACCAGGAAATGGCGCTGGTGGCGCGCCGCCATGCCCGTACGATTGACGCCGCCATGCGCGAGGCGGCCCAGGTGGCGCGCACCACGGCCGCATTTGTGGGCCTTTCTGAAAGTCTTTCGGAAGCGGAGTATTACGGACTGCTGCGGGCCAATGTCAGCCAGAATGAGGTCATTTACGGGGCCGCCCTGGCTTTTGAACCCGGCGCCATCGATCCGGAGCGGCGCCTCTTTTGCCCCTACGTCCACCAGAGCCCGGACGGCCTCAAGGAACTGGATATCGGACGCGACGGTTACGACTACACCCAGCCGGAATGGACCTGGTGGAATGTGCCCAAGAAATCAGGCAAGCCGGAATGGACCGATCCCTATTTTGACGAGGGCGCGGGCAATGCGCTGATGATCACTTATTCGGCTCCCATCTTCCGGCAGGGCAAGTTCTTCGGCGTGGCCACCGTCGATATTGGCCTGGCCCCGTTCCATGAAAGCATCCTCAACCAGATGGAACCCGGCCTGGAGTTCTTTATCACCGACCGAAGGGGCGGATATGTTTTCCGTGGAAACGATTCATCCAAGTCCTTCAGCGGCAACCTTCTTGAAGAAGGACGGCTCTTGGGGCGTCCAGACGTGACCGCACTGGGCGTGCGGCTCATCAGCGAGAAGTCCGGCGCCGGGTACGTTCCCACCTGGATGGGTCCGAAAAAGAGACAGTGGGTGTATTTCAACTCCCTGGAGGTTTCCCAGTGGTGTTTTTCCCTGGTGGTGCCCGACGAACGCATCATGGCTCCGGTTCGCCAGGAACTTTACCGTAACATGCTGCTTTTGCTGGCCGCCATCGTCGCGGTGACCACCGGCGCCAGCTATGCCTCGCGCCTCATTACCAACCCCCTGGAGCGGCTCCATGCCGCGGCGGTGCGGGTGGGCGCGGGAGACCTTGACGTCAGCCCGGAAGTGACCAGCAATGACGAGTTTGGCGTGCTTTCGCGCACCTTTTCGGACATGGCAGAGCGCCTGCGGCGCAGTTTCGACAGTCTTCGCGAACAGCTCCAGTTGCTGGTTTCCGAGACCGGCAGCGTGCTGTACCGCCGCGGACCGGAGAAGCCCTGGCCCCTGCACTTGCTGGGCGACGCCATTGAGGCGTTGTCCGGCTATTCCGTGTCCGATCTCATGAACGATCCGGACCGTTCGCTGGAGGACATCGTCTTTCCCGAAGATCGCTGCAGGGTGGAAAAGGGGTTTGCCGACTGCCTTGAAAGCGGCGGCGACCACGCGCTTGAATACCGGATTGTCCATCGCGACGGCCGGATTCTATGGGTGTACAACCGTGGCCGGTGTGTCAGGGACGCACAGGGGCAGCCCCAGTATCTTACCGGTGTAATCACGGACATCACCGATCTCAAGCGTCTTTCGGAGGAACTGGCGCAGGCCAAGGATCAGGCCGAAGACGCCACCCGCGCCAAAAGTGAATTTCTTGCGCGCATGAGCCATGAGATTCGCACGCCCATGAACGCCATTATCGGCATGAGCCATCTTGCGCTCCAGACACACCTGACCCCCAAGCAGCGTGATTACGTCAGCAAAACCTATCAGGCGGCCCATTCACTGCTCGGCATCATCAATGACATTCTGGACTTCTCGAAGATTGAAGCCGGGCGCATGGAAATTGAAGCCGTCGATTTTTCGCTGGAGGAAGTCCTCGCAAACCTCGCCAATGTGGTAATGCTGAAAGCTGAGGAAAGGGGATTGGAACTGCTTGTCAACAGTGATTCCAGCCTGCCCGCACGGATGGTGGGGGACCCGCTGCGGCTGGGACAGGTGCTCATCAACCTCACCAACAACGCCCTCAAATTCACCGAAACGGGGGAAGTTATTGTCACGGTAAAACAACTGGCGCAAACCGGAGACCGGCTGAAGGTGGAATTCGCCGTGCGCGACACCGGCATTGGCATCACGCCGGAGCAGCAGTCGAGGCTCTTTGAGTCCTTCATGCAGGCCGACAGCGCCACGACGCGCCGGTACGGCGGCACGGGATTGGGACTGGCAATTTGCAGGCGCCTGGTCGGCATGATGGGCGGGGAACTGACCGTCTCCAGCGCCCTGGGCGAGGGCAGCACTTTTTCCTTTACAGCCGAGTTCGGGGTCTCGGATGCGGTGGAAAAACCGTCTCCCGCGATTAACCCCAATCTTCACGGCATGAAGGTGCTCGTTGTGGACGACAACCCCACTGCCCGCGAAATACTTCTCTCCATGCTCGAATCCTTTTCCTTTGACGTCACCCTTGCGGCTTCGGGTGCGGAGGCGCTGGCCCTGCTGGACGCGCCCCCGGGCGGGCGGCCCTTTGAACTGGTGCTGATGGACTGGAAAATGCCCGGAATGAACGGCGTGGACACCATCCAGCGCATCAAAGCGCTTCCGCATTTGAAAAGAACACCGAAGGTAATCATGGTCACGGCCTACGGGCGCGAAGAAATTATGCGCCAGGCCGAATCCGCGGGTGTGCGCCCCTCGGCATTCTTGCTCAAACCGGTAAGCACCTCGGTGCTGCTTGAAACCATCATGCAAATATTGGGCTATGAGTTGGCGAGCAGCGAACGGCAGGTAAACGGCGCGGCCGCGGCCGACCCGGCGCGGCTCAGTCCGCTTCGCGGCGCCCACGTGCTCGTTGTGGACGACAATGAAATTAACCGGCAGGTGGTTCAGGAGCTGCTTGAAGGCCCCGGCCTCTCCGTTGCCGTGGCCGAAAACGGGCGGGAAGGGGTGCGGGCGGCGGCGGAAACAAAGTTCGATCTGATCTTCATGGATATCCAAATGCCGGAAATGGACGGATTGGAGGCGACCCGGCGCATCAGGGCGCTGCCCGGAGGCGGGGCGGAAGAGCTGCCCATCGTTGCGATGACCGCCCACGCGATGGCCAGTGATCGCGACAAGAGCCTCGAAGCGGGCATGAACGACCATATCACCAAGCCGATCAATCCCGCCGAACTGTACGACACGCTGTTGCGGTGGATTAGGCCGGCCGCGGGCGCGGCCGTCGAAGACAAAAAGACGGAAGGCGCGGGAGACATGACCGCGGAGTCCTTCTTGCCGGGCGAAGACCTTCCCGGCCTTTCCGTGCATGAAGGCGTTGCGCGGCTTGGCGGCAACGCGCGGCTCTATCTGAGTCTGCTCGAAAAGTTTGCCGCACAGTATCCGGTCCAGTTGGCGGGATTGCGGCAACTGCTGCAGACCGCCGGCACGGATGAGGCGCTTCAGATTGTGCACAAGATTAAGGGTGTGGCGGGAAACATTTCCGCGCAGCGCCTTCATGAGCGCCTGGTCGAACTGGAAATGGCGCTGCACACGGGAGGCGCCCCGGACCGTATCGCCCTGCTGATCACCCAAGTCAATGAGGACATGGCAATTGTCACGGAATCCATACAGACGCTCACCGAGCGGGCGGCCGCCTCGGCCGCCGCGCCTTCCGCGAAGCCCGCAGGGGAGTCCGCATGGCTTCTGGGTGCCCTGTCGGGACTCGAAACGTATCTGTCGGCGCACAAACCCAGGCCCAGCCGCGAGGCGGTGGCGGCCATGACGGAGTTTGCCTGGCCCGCCGGCATTGAAGCGGTGCTTGCGCGGCTGTCCCGCGCTGTGGCACGGTATCAGTTCAAAGACGCCCAACAACTGGCCGCGTCGTTAAAGACCCAACTGGAAGGGAATGAAGAATATGCCCAGTAACACCCAACCCATTATTTTGGCGGTGGACGACGCCGAGCCCAATCTGGACATCCTGGTCGAGACCCTGGGGGACGAATTCGACGTTGCCGTGGCCATGGACGGGGAGTCGGCGCTTGAAATGGCGGCAGAACTGCTTCCGGATATCATCCTGCTCGACATTATGATGCCCGGCATGGACGGATATGAGGTTTGTGAACGGCTTAAGAAATCCGGCATCACCCGCGGCATCCCCGTGATCTTCGTCACCGCCATGGCGGAGGAAAATGACGAGGCCCGCGGTCTGGAACTCGGTGCGGTGGACTATATCACCAAGCCCTTTATACCCGACCTAATCCGGGCGCGCGTGCGCAACCATATTGAACTCAAGCGGCACCGCGACCACCTGGAAGAACTCGTGTACGAACGCACCCGGGAACTTGCCAACACGCAGGATGCCACTATTGAAAGCATGGGGCGGCTGGCCGAATGCCGCGATCCGGAAACCGGCGAGCATATCCGCCGCACCCGCGCCTATATGCGCCTGCTGGCCGAGGGGCTGGCCCAAAATCCCGAATACACGGCCGTGCTCGACGCCAAAACAATCGACTTGCTGTGCAAATCGGCTCCGCTGCACGACATAGGAAAAGTGGGCATACCGGATTCTATTCTGCTTAAGCCCGGCAAACTTACCCCGGCGGAATTTGAGGTGATGAAGGGGCACCCCATGCTTGGAAAGCAGGCCATCGCCGCAGCCGAGAAAAAACTGGGCAGCAACTCCTTCCTGCGCCTTGCCAGGGACATTGCCATGTCGCATCATGAAAAATGGGACGGTTCCGGATATCCCCTCGGGCTCAAAGGCGCTGACATTCCCCTGTGCGGCCGGTTGATGGCCGTGGCCGACGTGTACGACGCGCTGATCAGCCGGCGGGTGTACAAGGAACCGATGATGCACAGCGCGGCCGTGGCCGTTATCCAGGCAGACGCGGGCAGCGCGTTTGATCCCGCCGTGGTGACGGTGTTCCTGGACCAGCAGGAAAATTTCCGGACGATTGCCCTGGAAAACACGGACTGCGAGGAAGTCAGGGCGGCGCTTCAGCAGTAAAACTGCGGGAAAACCCGTAGAGTCGCGAAGTTGTCAGGGAAAAACCCTGTTGACCGGATTGTCGGCCCATGGCAAAATCCACATGAAAAAACCGTGCGCAGAGGCAAACCATGAATTCTAATGAATCCAATCAGGCCATGACGTCGGGCCGTCCCGGAACACGGCGGCGCGTGTTGTGCTGGGCGGCATTGCTCCTGCCTCTGCTCTTGGCCGTGCCGGCCCGGGCCATTGAAGATTCCGACTGCCTTTTCTGCCACGGTGACGTCAATTTTAGCGCCAAGACGCCCGACGGCTCCGCAAGGCTTTTGTACATTGATGAGGCGGCCTTCAAAGCCTCCATTCACGGCAAAGAAGGCTGCGTGTCCTGCCATTCCGACGCGGAACCCGACCACAAGCCGGGTTTGCAGAAGGTGAAATGCGGTGACTGTCATGTCGAGGGCGAGGCGTATGCCAAGACACCCCACGGAAAACTGGTGCAGGAGGGCAGCGCAGATGTGAGCGGCTGTTCGGACTGCCATGGCGAGCATGACATACGCGCTGTTGCCGATCCGCTTTCCCATGTTTCCAAATCAAACCAGCCCAAGACCTGCGGCAGGTGCCACACCAACCCGAACCTGGTGAAGGATCACCTGATTTCGGTGGCCAACCCTTCGGACAGTTACCTGAAGAGCGGCCACGCCCATGCAATCGCCGCCGGCAACAACGACGCGGCGGCCTGCACCAACTGTCACGGTTCGCACGACCTGCTCCCCTCGGACGACCCCGCCTCGACGGTGTACCGGAAGAATATTCCAAAGACCTGCGGCAAATGCCATCCCAACGAACTCGCGGAATACGGGGAGAGTATTCACGGCCGCGCCATGGCGGGCGGCATCAAGGACGCGCCCATCTGCGCGGACTGTCACGGCGAGCATGACATTGAGGGGCCAAAGCTCCGGGAATCGCGGGTCAATGCCCGGCAGCAGGCCGTGGTCACCTGCACGAAATGCCATGACAACGAAACGATCATGAGCCGTTACGGCGTGGTCACGGGCCGTCAGGCAAGCTATATGGACAGCTACCATGGCCTGGCGAGCGCCGGCGGTTCCGAGGTGGTCGCCACCTGCGCAAGCTGCCACGGGAACCATCTCATTCTGGGGATGAACGACCCGAAATCGTCGGTCAACAAAGCCAACCTGACCAAGACCTGCGGCAGCGCGGGGTGCCACAAGAATCCCAGTGCCAATTTCACCCTGGGCAAAGTTCATATCATGCCCACCGATCCCAGCCAAAAAGCGCTGGGCATTGTGCGGCTCCTCTATATACTGATGATCACCGCGGTCATAGGGGGCATGGTGTTCCACAACACGCTGTCCATGGCGCGCAAGGCATTGACAAAGTTCTGGACGGAAATGGGCGACAAGGGCACCTACCGGCGCTTTACCCGCGGCATGACCGCCGGCCATCTGGTGCTCACACTGGCATTCATTACGCTGTCCGTGTCCGGTTTTGCGCTGCGTTATCCGGAAGCATGGTGGGTCAGGGCGCTGTTTCACGGTGAAACCGGCCTGGCCGCGCGCGGGGTGGTACACCGTATTGC
>CAZOMH010000085.1:0-11005 GCA_964580415.1 uncultured Nitrospirales bacterium | reverse complement strand
GTTCAAGTCTCGCCTCGGGCACCATGCTATAAATCAAGCACCGGCAAGGACCTATGAGCCTTGCCGGTGTTTGTGTTTATGTCGGCAGCATGGCCCAATTCGCGTGCCATGCCCCGCCGCCATACTTCGACACCGCTGCCTAACCAGCCCCCTTGCCTGTGTTCCACTTTTGCCCCATAATGCACCCATCCATTGTTTGCATACCAGAACGCAATACAGAAACGACGCCCTGCGGAACCCGCATCGCCGTTCACCATTAAATGGTGAACCCGGCGCAGGGCTGACCGCAAATGTCACAAGCCTCCGCTTCGTGCCGCGACCGTCTGGAGGACATACATGAGCACAGGCATTCCGGTTCCCACAACCCGCCGGTGGTGGAAGCGTTTGCTGCTGGTGGTGATTGCCGCGGCTGTTGCGGGCACCCTCCTGTGGCAGGGACTAAGGCACTATATCCACGCGCAAAGCTATATTCCGCTCGTTGCCGCCGCGCTGACGGATTCGACAGGACTGCCCGCATCCATTGAAGCCCTTGACGTGACACTCTTCCCCACACCGCAATTGACCGCAAAGAACGTGGTCCTCGGCGGGGGAGATTTCAAACTGGAGGTGGCCGGCATTCGCGTCCACGTCCGGTTGAGCAGCTTGCTCCACCGTGAACTGGACATAACGCCCATCAACGCCCGCCCCGTGCTGATTCATCTTCCCCAAACGGAAAGCGCCTTGATGGACCGTATTGCCGCAGTGACCGGACGCGCGGGAAAAATGCCCGCCGGGGACACCCGAGCCCAGACGGGAAACACCACCCCGACTGCCCCCAGGAAGGAAACGCCGACCGCGGGGTTGGACATGACCGTCAGGCGCGTACTACTGGAAGATATATCCATCTATCGCGGAGAATCCGTCCGGTTGAAAGGCCGCATGGAACTCCGCGACCTGTTCTCTCCGAACATTTCCATCAACGCCGGCGCAAAGGCCACGGACCTCTCTCAAGAAACGGACTTTGCCGCAACACTGTCCATCCTGTTGGCTTCCGGCGAAAGCCCCCGGGTGGACGGGACGGTTTCCCTGCACCGCCTCGAAATGCAGGATATTCTGAAAGACAAAGGTATTCCGCGCACAAGGGTCAATCTCGATCTCAATTTCTCCGGCTCAATACCCGACACACTAACGGGTAATCTTTCCGGAACACTGGAAACGGAGGCATCGAAATCCTTCTCGGGAACCATCACCGGACAGGTCGCATGGAAAGACAATCATCTGCTCCTCACGAATGCCGGTATCGACTCACCCAGTCTGAAGACGTCCGGCGACCTTTCCTTCACGCCTGGAGCGCCGCTCTCCCTGACCGTTTCCAGCGCCGCGGCACAGGGTGAGGGACTGCGCGTGCTGCTGGCCTTGGTTCCTCTGCCCGGATTCCGCCTCGAACCCAAAGACAACGCCTTCTGCACGCTCGGCGGACTCCAACTTGCGCCGATTTCCGGAGGCACATTGGGACTGCTCAAGGGCGATGCGTCATTTGGAGAAATTGATCTGCTAAGCGAAACCGGGGCCGCGGTCCTGGCCGGCATTAGCGGAAAACTGGGCGTGGAAAACAACGTCATCACAATCGGAGAGTTGCGCAGTGAGGGGGTTGCCCTTTCCGGCACCGTACGGCCCGATCTGGCCACGCAACAGGTTCGGCTGGAACTTTCCGGAGAAATGGACCTCGCCGTTGGACAGATAGGGGCACTCGTGCCAAAGAATCCCCTTTCCGGCATGGGCGGACGCCTGAGCGTGAAGCGGTTCGCGGCCACCATCATGCCGGATCAGATCATACCGCCCGACATCGAACTGGACGCCCAAATGAAGGACGGACGCTGCACATTGACAACCCCCGGATACACGGACCGTCTTTCCAAACTGTCCGGAGAATTCGGCTTCAAGGACAATGTAATCCAGGGCAGGTTGGCCGGCAGTTCCGAACGGTTGGGCCCGGTGGGTTTTGACGGAGGATACACCCCCGCCGAATGCATGCTAAAGGGGGAAATCCGGTTGGACATACCCACGATCACCGCCTCCTTCATTCCCGACGGGGCAGGCCGGAACTACTGCATGCCGCTTGCGGCGCAATTGGGCAACTCCGCCTTTGACCTGACCCTCCAATTGCCCAACACGAAGAACAGGGGCCTCCGGCTCCAATTGGACCGGCAAGGCACACCGCCCCTGCACGGTTCGCTGGACTTCACGCAGAACGACGGCGGAATGGCGTTCAAGCAACTGGACGTTTCCTCCGAAGTCCCAATACAGACACTTGAGACCGTGTTGCCAATACCGCTTCAAACGGAAGGACTTGCCGGCCTTTCAGTCGGCATGACCGGCACAGAGCCGGGCATGCGCATCAACGCCGACCTGGGAAAGACCGTCCTGCGCCTGAACGGGTATATCGCCAAGAAATCGGGCGATCCCGCAACCGTCTGTGTCCGGATAGACCCGGCCCGGTCCATGCCCCTGCAATCGGTTCAGATTGCGCTTCTCGGCGAAACGGCAACAATACAGCCCGCCCCCGAAACGCTGCGAATTCCCGACCTGAAGATCAACCTTGCGTCCTTGTCTCCCCTGCTTGTCCACGGTGGCCAGCTTTCGGGACAACTGTCGGGTTCCGTCGATCTGTCACCCGTCAATGCCGCCCTGCACCTTGAAGGTGCCGGGCTGGCGCTTGGCCCCGGAATGGCCGTTGATTCCATCACCGGCAACATCGGCTACCGGCACGGGGCGCTCCGGTGCGAGTCCCTGCGTGTTCTCGGCGCCGACAGCGACTGCACCTTTACTGCCAGGCTCCAGGACCGGGTGATCGAGGCCTCCGTGGACGGGGCCAAACTGAATCTCAACGCGCTGCTGGCAATGAGCGGGACGATTGCCGCGGCCTCCGCGGCAAAACAGCCCGCACAATCCCCGTCTGCGGCCTCCGAATCGAAGACCCCGCCCGCGGCGGCGGCCGATCCAGCAAAGCACATCACCGGAACCGCCACCGTTGAACTGGGTGCCCTCTATTACCAGCGCGGCCGCATGGACAATGTGCGCGCCGACATCGCTTTCGCACCCGATGCGGTTACGCTGTCCAGTCTTGCGTTTCAGGCGGACAAAGGCGGCGCCGAAGGCAGCGCAGTCGTGACCTATGGCGCGCCAAATACGCTGGACGCCTCTTTGAGCCTGTCTGGAATCGATCTTGACCTCTTGGACCGTCTGGCCTTTGCGGAATCGCGCGGCATGCGCGGAACCCTCACAGGACCGGTCCGTCTGCGATTTCCCCTTGCCGGCGCGCCGGTCCTGTGCAAAGGCCTGAATGGGTCCGTCGATATCAAGGCAGAAAACGGCACCTACGGCAAAATCCGCCTCGCCACCGAACTCCTGACCGTTTTGAAAAGCACCGAAATCGTCCGCCTCACCATCCCCAGGCTCAAGGATGAAGGACTCACTTTCAACACCTCCCTGATCAGACTCCAAATCACCGATGGACGTATCGCCGTTGAGAAGTTCACCATCACGGACAAAGCCTATGCCATCGAAGGCGGAGGCACCGTTGATCTTCCCGCCGACGACATGAATGTCACCGTCGGCTTCAACCCGCTTCAGTCGGTAACCGGTGTGGCCGACTGGGTGCCCGGCGTTAAACTGGCCACCGGCCTCCTGTCCAGCGGCACCGGACTTCGCATCCGCGCCACCGGTTCCCCCTTCAATCCAAAAGTCCGGCCGGATGCCGGAGTATTGCCCATCCGCGCCCCAACGCCCGACGGAAACCAGCGGACAGACACCCCCTCAGACCAGGCCCCAAAGGAAAAGTCCCGGAAGAATCCCGTGGGCGGTTTCGTGAAGAATCTCTTCGGAACAAAGGAGTAGCGGGACCAGTCTCTACTGATATCCCTCTTATGACGGGCATGGGTAGTATGCCTTCCGGGAGGCGCATCCCACGGGGTGCGTGTGCGTTGTTCCCTTCTTGTGCGACCGGGCACATGGGTACCTTCTGTTCTTTGCCCCAACGGGGTTATGGAGCACCCTGCGGGCTCTTTCCCCGGCGCGAAGCCGCGCACTGCATCCTGCAAAATCACGCTTCTTGTTTGTTTTGCCATAGCGCCCCCGTCATAATGCGCCTTCACCCATACGCGAGGACGCAGCATGACCGAGCAGCAAGGCGCAGAACCAAAACCCGAACCGGAGCACTTGCCACCTGCCGCCAAAGCCCCTCTCCCGCTGAGGATTTGGCCCGCCCTGCTCATCCTGCTGCTTCAACTCACCGCTTCCCGGCTTGTCACCACCTTCGGTTCAACCAACATACACAGCGCCGTCGGCCTCGCTGTGGTTCCACTTGCCGCTGCGGCGCTCCTGGCCCTCTGGTGGCTTTTCGCCAGCCGCGCGCCGGTCGCCGACCGCGTCATCGGCCTGTTCCTGACGGCCGGAGTCCTCCTGTGCGTCAACTACTCCCGGGGCACCATGCTCCTCGCCTTCGCCGTGCCCGCAATGACCACCGGCGCGGTGCTTGCCCTGGCAGTTACGAACCGCCTGCGCTGGCCCCTGCGCCGATGCCTGCTTGTGGTCTTTATCCTCGGCTGCGCCGGTGTCTTCCTGTCCCTGCGCGTCGATGAAATCGGAAGCGGTCTGGCCCCGGTCGTTTCATGGCGCTGGAGCCCCACCGAAGCGGAGGCTTCCGCGGCCATACCCGCCGCAACCGCGAACCGCACAGCCGTGCTGCCCGCCAAGGCCGGCCCGGGCGACTGGCCCGCATTCCGCGGGCCGGAACGCGACGGCATTCTTGCCGGAACACGTTTCTCCACCGACTGGACCACCCCACCGCGCGAACTCTGGCACCGTCAAATAGGCTCCGGCTGGTCTTCCTTCACTGCAGTGGGTGATTACGTGTTCACGCAGGAACAGCGCGGTGCCGAAGAACTCGTCACCTGCTACGAAGCCGCCACCGGTGCCGGTGTCTGGATAAACCGCACTGAAGCCCAGTTCAAGGACGACATGGGCCTGGGACCACGGGCAACGCCAACCTTCCACGAGGGCAAACTGTACACCCAGGGCTGCACGGGCGTGGTGCAATGCCTGGATGCCGCAAGCGGCAGCGTTGTGTGGAAACGCGACCTCACCAGGGACGCCGGTGCGCACGTGCCCGGTTACGGTTTCTCCAGTTCCCCGTTGATCGTGGGCAATCTGGTCGTCGTCTTCTCCGGCAGGAGCGATGGCAAGAGTGTCGTGGCCTATGACCGCGCCACAGGCAACGTGGCCTGGTGCGCCGGTCACCGCACCGCCGTGTACACCTCCCCCCAACTCGCCACCATCGCGGGTGTTCCGCAACTGCTCATGGTGTGCGACTACGGGCTTCAGTCCTTCGTTCCCGAAACAGGCGCACAGCTTGTCGATTACCCATGGGAGGCCGAGATTAATCCGCGCTGCGTCCAGCCCGTCGTTGCCGACGACCGCGTCATGGTCGGCACCACAGGCTTCATGAGCGCCCGCATGCTCCGCATCCAAAAGGAAGCCGACGCATGGAAGGTTTCCGAGGAATGGACCAGCAGGAAGTTCCGGCCCTACTTCAACGACGGCGTGCTGAGCAGGGGATTCTATTACGGGTTTGACGGAGAGCGCTTGGCCTGTATCGACATTGCCACCGGAGCGCGCCGATGGGAGGGCAAACGCTACGGGGGCCAGCTTCTTTTCCTGGCCGACATGGAAATGCTCCTCGTGCTCAGCGACGCCGGCGAGGTGGCGCTGGTTCCCGCAACGCCGGAGGGCTTCAGCGAGACGGCCCGGTTCAGGGCCGTCACTGGCAAGACATGGAACCACCCAACCATCGCCTACGGAAAACTCTTTGTCCGCAACGCCACCGAAGCTGCCTGTTTTGAACTGCCCGGTGCCAATACCGCCACCGGCGCTCCAGTCCGGAAATGAACCTTCGGCGGGACGGTACGCAGGGATATGCCCCACCACCAAGCCCCCTGCGCTGTCGCTTGGCATGCCCTCTTTACCATAATTCCCCCGTATTCCGTTATTCCCATAACGCCTTGTTGCAGCGAATTTGCGCCAGCACCGTATGCGGTCCCTGGAGCCGCGAGAAAACCGCTCCCAAAACAGACTTGTCCACGCTCAAAGACTTCTTTGACAACCGTACAACTAAATGATAAAATGACAAAAGAAACGATTAATGGCACCGCTGGAAGGCACGTGTGCGCCTCATTATCAGGGTAATCTCCTTGGCCTGGGGCGTCGCGACAAGTCGTTTTTCCGCCATTACACCGGATGCCAAAAACACGAGAAAGGCTAGGGAAAGCCGTGGCTACCAAGACTATTCTGGTTGTGGATGACGAACCCGATGTCGTCGCCCTCCTGGAAACGACCCTTTCTTCGGAGGGGTACAACGTAATTCCGGCCTATGACGGCATCGGTGCACTGGATATTTGCAGTACCGACCGCCCCGACTTGGTGCTGCTCGATCTCATGATGCCCATGATGAGCGGCTATGAGGTATGCGAACAGATCAAGTCGAATCCGCTCACCCAGCACATTCCCGTGCTCTGTCTGTCGTCGGCCCACACCCCGGAAGCCCGGGCGCACTGTTTCAAGGTCGGCGCCGCCGAACTCATCAAGAAACCCTTCTTTCCGGCGGAGCTTATCGCCCAGGTAAAACGCCACCTGCGCGACGCGGACGATCTCATCTGATTTGAACACCGCGTGTCCCCCCGGGGACTACCCAACGTTTTTCGGAACGCCCGCCCCCTTGGCGGGCGTTTCTTCATAAAGACAGTGTCCACCGGCGAAACAGACACAACCGTTTCCAACCCAAAGCGATTCGCGACATGCCGCCCCGGTCCAAGCCCCAAAACAAAGACGCCGGCCCAAAGTGCGTGGGCACCTGCATCACCTGTGTCCCCGCATGCCCTATAAACGCGGCAAGAGCGACGAAGCACAAAACACCCGCGCCGGACGACGCGCCCTCCAAAGCCCCTGACACCGGAACAGCGTTCCCTGCGAAGTCTCCCAAAACAGCGCGGCGCTAAACCCGCCAGACAAGTACCCGGCCCAATGAAACCGAGCAATTCACGCTACACAGGCCGGTCGTAAATCTTCGTCATCCCCGCATAGGGATCGCAGACGGTGATCCCGTCCGCGCCGAACACAGCCGTTACGGGGGCGCCTTTCCCGGCTTCGAGGTATTCGAAGTTTCGGCGGCACACTTCACGCGCGGCATGCACGATCAATACCGAAACACGCGCCTCGTCGGCGTTGGGATAGGTCGCGGCCAGGTCCCCGGGCGACGCGCCCAGAAACTTCCATTCCGCCACCTTCTCGATGCAGACGACCAGACTGTCAACCCCGTACCCGCAATAGGCGTCGGTGCCGTCCCCGCGGCGCACGTCGCGGGTGAAATGCGTGTTCGCGGTGCGCATGCCGCGCCCGGCGCCGCACCAGCGCAGCCCCCGGTACTGGCTGTCCGATTCGACCAGTCCGTCCGTGCCAAACATCTGGCTTTCCTGGTTCACCGGCGCTTCAAAACCCTCGGGAAGAATCCAACTGTTAATAAAGTCGATGCTCATGCCGTTGTCGAACTGAACCTTGACCTGGACCGCGTCAAAGGCGTCCATGCCGAAATCCCGGCGAAGCTTTTTCTTCTGCCCAACGGCATGCAGCGACACCGGTTTCACGCCGAAGTACGCCACATACAGATCAGTCCAGTGGCAGCCCACGTAGCTGAAAGGATCGCTCTTTTCAGCCCATTTCCTGAAGGCCTGCGTGGAAACGGACAATGGTTCTTCCAGCACGGCCCGTCCGTAGAGCGGTTCGCCGATGCATTTGGAAATGTCGTCGCGCAGCCGCAGATGGTCCGGATCATAGCGTTTGTGCATGTCCACGCCCACCAGCCGGCCGGCGCGCCGCGCGGCCGCGATGATACTGTCCGCCTCGGCTGCGTCCAGCGCCATCGGCTTTTCCGTAATGACATGCGCGCCGTGCTCCAGGGCGGCCAGAATCGGCGCGGTATGCAAATGGTCCGGCGTGGCCACCGCAAGAATGTCCAGGTCCGGAAAATCGCGCAGGATATCGAGCCAGGGGGTTTCCCCATGATAGACCGCAAACTCCAGACCGTGGTTCGTGCGGTATTCTTCCCGTTTCGCAAGGCCGCTGGCCGCCGTGTTTGTGGCCAGCGCGACAAGTTCCACCCGCACATCCCCCAGCAGCCGCGCTTTGTCGTCCAATCCAAGCCGCCCCAGCCATGGAAGCAGCCCGTTGCGCTGCAACTGCGCATAGGTGCGCAAATGCACGTCTCCGCCAAACATTCCCGCACCCACAAGGGCCACACGCAGCACGCGGTCCTTCATGACGCCTGCCGTCATTGCGCGGCGGGCTCCTTCGTCTCCGGTGCCTTTGGCGCGGCCTGCTGGTAGTTCTCCGGAGACCTCGCCGGCGGTTTAAGCTGCGGCGCGGGGGTGTCGGTGTCCACAGGCCGCGAGCCGGGACCCGACTTCGGCCGCAGTTCGGCCTTGTATATCTCGATGTCAACAAGGAACTTTGCCTGGTCCACCGCCTTTGCCACAGCATCCTGCCGCTTGATTTCCAGCAGGTATTTGCGAATCTGGTCGTGCGCCTTCTCCAGGGTCACCTTGCCCGGCTCGTTCACGCCCAGCACTTTGACCAGATGCCAGGCATTGTCGCCCTCAAATGCCTCGGATAATTCGCCCGGAGTCTGTTTGAAAATGCGTTCTGCAACAAACGGCGGAAGGCTGGCCGCGGTCACCTCGTGATAAAGACCGCCCGTCTGCGATGCATTCTTGTCGTCCGACACTTCCATGGCCACCTGCTCAAAAGACTCGCCCCCGGCAA
Organism: uncultured Nitrospirales bacterium; assembly: GCA_964580415.1. Taxonomy (GTDB): domain Bacteria; phylum Hydrogenedentota; class Hydrogenedentia; order Hydrogenedentales; family CAITNO01; genus CAITNO01. The sequence goes on along the minus strand of CAZOMH010000085.1, from coordinate 2,155 downwards.
TCCGGGCGCGCGCCGCCTCAACAGCCTGTTTTGCCTTCTCCTTGTCGGCGGGTTCCGACCCCTCGGCATGCACCGCCAAATGCTGAATGTCCGCCGTGCGCTCCTTCCGGTCAAAGCGGCCCGCGGCGGACCAGTCCTCATAGAGCTTCCTGGTCTCATCCTCCGTCACAGCCGCCTCGTCAAGTTTCTGCTTCCGGTACGTCTGGATGGCAATCCGGTCGCGCAACAACGCCTTCAGTCCCGCTTCGTCCAGTCCTTCGTGCTTCAAGTATTCCTGAAATTTCCCGTCAGAGCCCAGCACCCGCTTTCCCCGGTCATACTCCCGGTTCACCTCCTCATCGGTGACCGTGACCGCCTTCGTTGCCACAGAGCGCAACACCCGGGCGTCTATCATCTCGCCCAGCGCCAGCGCGCGAAAACCCGGATCATCGGGATTCACCTGCTGGCCCTGTTCTTTCGAAACCATGGCGGCGCGCTGCGCCAAGTCGCGGGTGAACTCCTGTGCCGTGATCACCACATCACCCACCCGGGCAATCTTTTCCGGAACTTCGGATGTTGCGGCCGGCGTGCCCGCCCCGTTTTCAGGCGCGGCGGCAGCCGCCTTCGGCTGTGCCTCGCCCTCTTCTGCCCCCGGCGCAGGCGCGGGGTTCACCGCCGCAACGGGGACCGCCGTCGGCGTGTTCGCCGCGGGCGCAACCGCACCGGCGTCCGCCGACGGCGGCGGAACGCTGACCGCATGATCCTCCGTCGAAGCCGACGCCGCCTGCGGCGCCGGTTCCGCTGTTTTCCCGCACCCGCCCAGCGCCACAATCAACACCGCAAGCATGGTTCCCGGCACAATCCGCATCTTCATTGAAACACTCCAGCGCGCGCGGGGCGCGCGACGTTGCCCGTCACTGCGGCGCGGCGGGTCAGACTGTCACAGTCTTTCCCGTTTCGGCAGCCTTGTAGATGGATTCAATAAGCGCCACGGCATTCCGGCCCTCGCGCCCGTCAATCAACGGCGCGCAATCCTTCAAAATGGACTGCGCGAAATCGGCGATCTGCCGGCGGTGCCCTTCAATCTTCAGGCTGCTCAGCGGATCGCCCGCGCCCGATCCCAGCTCCGATTCCATATGCAGCGTCTCTTCGATCTTTGCATCCGCAGCCCTGCGCTTTTGGAACTTGTAAAACTTCAACGCACCGTCTTCCACATAGGCGCTTCCCTCGGTGCCGTGAACCTCCACCCGCGCCGGATGCCCGGGCCAAATCGCCGTGCTGCCCTCAATCACGCCATAGGCCCCGTTCGCGAACTCCAGCGTGGCCACGGCAAGGTCTTCCACCTCAAGGCGTTCATGCAGTGCGCGTTTCGTCTGCGCGCGCACGGACACCACAGGCCCCATGAACCACTGCAGCAGGTCAATCTGGTGAATACCCTGGTTCATGAGCGCGCCGCCGCCGTCGAGCTTCCTGGTGCCGCGCCATGCGCCGCTGCCGTAGTATTCCGCGGAGCGGTACCACTTGATATACGCATCGCCCAGCACAAGCTTTCCGAAGCGTCCCTGGTCAATCGCTTTCTTAATCAACTGCGGCCCCTCGGCAAAACGGCTCTGGAAGATGCATCCGAGCCGCACACCCGCCTTGTCCGTTGCCTTGATGATGCGGTCAATGCGCTTTGTGCTCACCTCCAAAGGCTTTTCGGAAAGGATATGCTTGCCCGCGGCGGCGCAGTCCTCGGCGATTTCCGCCCGCAGCCCGCTCGGCACGCACAGGCACACCGCCTGAATGTCCTTCCGCTCAATCATCTTGCGGTAGTCGGTGTAGATGTCCACACCGCACTTCTCGCCAAGACGCTGCCCCGTCGCCACGACCACATCAGACACCGCCACCAGTCTCGCCTGGTTCACCGCGGCAATCGCCGCGGCATGGACCGGGCCGATATTGCCGCAACCGATAATCGCAAACCCTACCTTTGCCATGGATACATTTCTCCTCATTTTTCCACCAGAATCAACGGACCGAATGTTGGAAGTTTACTACATTCCCCCGGGGGCTTTCCCGAAATGCCCACCGCATGGGCAATCGCAACACACTGCGACCCCGCGGAAGTTCTCTGTCCTCCGAACGCGGCAGGCAGTCCGGACGGCTATTCGGCCAGCAGTTCGCCGAAATTAAA
>CAZOMH010000084.1:0-11086 GCA_964580415.1 uncultured Nitrospirales bacterium | reverse complement strand
CAATGCGCTTGGCGATGGCCACCTCCTGGTCCTTGGTGAGCAGGGGCACCCGGCCCATTTCGCGCAGGTACATGCGCACGGGGTCGTCGGCCCGCTCGAGCACCCGCGGCGCCGGTCCGTTCTCGCGCTTGGCCTCGGCCTTGGCTTCGGCCTTGGTGGGGGTGGCGGCCGGCTTGGCCGCCTCGGCGGGCTGCTCCTCCGTGAAATCGATGTCGGTGTCGCTTAGCGTGAGCATGACCCGGTCGATTTCCTCGGCGCTCGCATCGACCGGAAGTATCTTTTCCAGTTCTTCAAGGGTGAGCTTTCCCTCGGCTTTCGCCTTGCTGAGCACATCCTTGGTTTCCTTCCCGGCAACCGGTTTCTTTGTCGTTTTCTTGGCAGTCATCATTGCCCTCAACTCAAAGGTTGTATCTGCAATTAGTCCAAAAACCGCACCGTCCCACCGCAGGCGGCGCGGAATCCATACCTATGTCACCGACAAACCGTCCAATCTTCTGCTTAATGCCGTGCGGGCCCGGAGCAGTTCCAAAATGCGCACGCTGTCGCCGTCACGTTCGGCCCGGCGGAGGTCGTCCAGCATCCGCTCCGTCTCGGCGCGGAGCGCCTCGCGCGCCAGCGCGTCCGACCGCCGCCCGACAAAGTCCCGGGCCCATTCCTCGTCCTGCGTTTCCGTGAGCGCCGCGGCGGAAAGCAGCCGCCGTGCGGATTCGCTCTCCAAATCGGCCACAGCCTCGGCCGGACGGCATTCGTCCGGCTGGGCCAGCACCCAGCCCAGCGCCTCGGCGAGCGGGCTTTCGGGCAGCGTCAGTTCGGCCAGCGCCAGCCCCACGGGCCGGCGCATCGCCGGAAAAGCCATCAGTGCCGCGATAAAATCCACGTCGTCCTTGTGCGGCCTGTCTTCGACGGCCGAAGCCGCCGCCGGGTTCCGCGCCGGACCGCCGCGTTCCTCGGCACCCCGGCAAAACTGTTCGTACTCCCGCCGGCAGGCCCATTCGTGCAGCCCCAGCGCCTTGGCAATCATCCGCAAATACTCGTCCACGCGCAGCTTGTCGGCCATGCCGCGCAAAATCTGAAACAACTCGTGCGCGACCTCGGACCGGCCCTCGACCGTCGCCGTCCGGTCCCGGGTCATGTCCACGTAAAACGTCAAGAAGTCGGGGGCTGACGCCAGCAGCGCGCGAAAGGCGTCGGCACCGTGATCGCGCACAAAATCGTCCGGGTCCTTGCCGTTTGGCAGCGCCAGCGCGCGCACGCGCAGGCCCGCCGCAGTCAGGATCGACGTGCCTTTCAGCGCAGCCTTAATCCCGGCCGCATCGCCGTCATACACCACCACCACTTCGGGCACATAGCGGCGGATCAGCGCCGCCTGCTGCTCGGTCAGCGCCGTACCGCAACTGGCCACCACGTTTTCCACGCCGCCGTCAAAGCAGCGCACCAGGTCAAAATACCCCTCGACGAGGATGGCGTATTTCTCGCGGCGCATCGCGTCGCGCGCCTCGTAGAGTCCGTACAGCACCCGCGCCTTCTTGTACACCGGCGTTTCGGGCGAATTGATGTATTTCGCCGGACTGTCGCCCAAATCACGGCCGCCAAAAGCCACCACGTTGCCGGAAACATCGCGAATCGGAAAAATAAGCCGGTTCCGAAAGAAGTCATACATGCCGCGGTCACTGCGCTCGCCCCGGCGGAAGAGGCCCGACGCCTCCAGCACATGGTCCTTGTACTGGCGGCGCACCGCCGCGTCGTACAGGTTCGTCCAGCCTTCGGGGGCAAAGCCAACGCCGAACTTCTCAGCCGTGGCCGCGTTGATCTTCCGCTTTTCCAGATAGGCGCGGCCCGTTTCGCCTGCCGCGCGGTCCAGCAGCTGGCGGCGGTAATGGTCCGCCGCAAATTTGCCCAGTTCCAGCAACTGCCCGCGCTGGTATTCCTCGCGGTCGTCGCCCTCCGTGGGCATCGCCAGGCGAATACCGGCCTGATCGGCCAGTTTCCGAAGCGCTTCCGAGAAACTCAGACCCTCGTACTCCATCAGAAAGGTCAGCGCATCGCCACCCTTGCCGGTGCTGAAGCAGTGATACATCTGCCGGTCCCGGCTCACAATAAAGGACGGCGTTTTCTCATTGGAAAACGGCGACAGTCCTTTGAACCGGCTCCCTCCCGAGGGTTTCAGGCTCAGGCGAGCGCCAATCACCTCGACTATATCAATCGCGGCGAGCACCTGGGCCACAGTATCACGGGAAAACTTCAGCACGTTTTGACCTTTGCCTCATGATGACGCGGTTTGGGCTATTCATCCTAAGACAAGGAATTGCAGACACTTAAGGAATTTGCCGACGCGCTCAGATTCCAAATATGGCGTCGTTTGGGCATATTTCACCCGCATGCACCTTGTCAAGACGCAAAATTGTACCATCCTTTTGTCCGGCCTGTCAAATACGGGGAAGTCTGTGCTAAAGTCTTGCCGTAACGCGGTTTCCAACCTTTTCAGCGCGTCTCAACACGGAGAATCGCCTTGAAACGTCCTTCATCCACCCTGGAAGAACGCGGCAAATGGCTGCGCCATTGTCCACTCTTTGCCGAACTGGACAGCACCGACCTGGGTGTTGTCGCCGGCCTGTCCTCGCTCCATAGTTACGCCGCCGGTGAAATTCTCTTCCACGGGGGCACCCCGGCCGGGGGACTTCACGTGGTGGTCGAAGGGCTGGTCAAGGTTTGCCGGTACGGCACCGACGGTCGCGAGCAGGTGCTGCACCTGTTCGGCCCGGGCGAACCCTGCGGCGAGGTGGCCCTGTTCGGGGGCAGAACCTATCCCGCCACGGCCCAGGCCGTGAACGACACACGCACGCTTTGCCTGGACCGGAACGACTTCCTGGAAGCCGCCCGAAACCGCCCTGAAATGCTGCTCAATATGCTTGGCGTGCTGTCCATGCGGCTGCGCCGGTTTGTGGACCTGATTGACGACCTGTCACTCAAGGAGGTATCCACCCGGCTGGCGCGGCGGCTTTTCGATATGGCCGCCGGAAAAGAGGGCGACACCGTGGCGTTGCAGGTGTCCAAGTCCACGCTGGCCGCCCAAATCGGCACCGTCCCCGAAACGCTGAGCCGCACCCTGACCCGCATGCAGCAGCGCGGCGTGCTGCGCGTAACCGGAAAAGAAATCGTCATCGCCAACCGCAAAGCACTGGAGGCGCTGGCGGAGGGGGAAAAGTTGTAGGGGAGAATTGACAATGGACAATGGACAATTGATGACACTTCTCCCAAAACCTCGTTCTCAACTGTCAACTGTCCATTGTCAATTGATGGCTCAGCCTTCGCCAAGTTCGCCCAGGTAGCAGTCGGTGCCGCCCTTTACGATAAGTTTGAACTGCTGCCCGTCGGTCGTCACTTCGAGCTCGCTGATGTCGAAGCTGTCGGGAAGCACGCAGATGGATTCGACACTGTCGCGGGGGATGACGTAGTTCGCCGGCTTGACGTCCACCTGCACGCCCTTGGACTGGTTGCGGCACACCATAACCATTTTGCCGGCCATCACCACCCAAAAGTCATTGAACGCGGTCACCTTGCCCACGTAGGAAATGGGGCGCTGTTCGCGGAAGAACTTGCGCATTTTCACGCGCACGAAACGGTCTTTCAGCATGATCGGTCCTCCATGGGCGGAGCATCCGCCGCCGCTGTCCGCCAGTATACCATAGGGCCGAAGTGCCGCGTCCAAAAGTGGAAGGGGCTTCCAGCCTCTTTCTTTCACCGTTTTGCCCACGCAGCGGAAGAACAAAGGAACGCGGCAAAGACAGTGGGTTTGCTTTGCTTCAGATTCTTGACGCGCGCCCCGGGCAAACGAAGAACGCGGCAGGATGCCGCGCCTGCTTTGCCGCACAGCGCGACAGAGGCTCAGAACTTCATCAGGATTCCGTCGGGGTCGGGCTTCTTGTCCGCACGCACCATAGTCACAAAGATAATGGTTGCAACGGCGGGCACAACGGACGCGACGATAATCACCGGCGCAAAGGAAAACCGGGTCGTCACGTCGCCAATCAGTTTTGTGGTGATGATGGTGCCCATCCCGGCGCTGGTGCCCGCAAGCCCCATCACCGTGCCCACCGCGCGGGAATGGAACACGTCCGTCGGCAGCGTCAGGAACATGGTGCCGCAACAGTTGTAGGCAAACATGCAGTAGGCGGAAATGACCAGCAGCACCCAGTAGTTGTTCGTCCACAGGGTCAGCGCGATGACAGCCATGCTCGGTCCAAAGAACATGAGCAGAACGCGCCGGGCACTGCCCGGCTGCCATCCGATTCGCACCAGCATGGAAGACAGCGTGCCCGCGAAGAGGCTGCCCAAAAGCGCGCCCACCATGGGGGCCGCCGAACCCAGCGCGCTGCCGGTCAGGGAGAAGTGCTTTTCATCGCGCAGAAACAGCGCAAACCAGTTGGTCACGAAGAACCAGAAGGGGTCAAGCAGAAACCGTCCCAGGATCAATCCCCAGGCCTGCCTGTAACACAGGAGTTTTCCCCAGCCGATCTTCACGGATTCCCTGGATATTCCCGAAACCGCGGCGGCACGGCCCGCCTGAATGTGGGCGAGTTCCTCCTGCGAAATACGCGGGTGATCCTCGGGTTTCCGGTAAACCAGCAGCCAGACCATCAACCAGACAAAACCCATCGTCGCCGTGATGACGAAGGCGGGACGCCAGCTCTCAAAGCACTTGTATATGGCGACGGCTATGAACGGCGCGGCAAACCCGCCGGCGGCGCAGCCGCTGTTGTACAGGGCCACGGCAAGCGCCCTTTCCTTGACGGGAAACCATTCGGAAACCGCTTTCGCCCCCCCGGGATTGTTGGCCGCCTCGCCGGCGCCCAGCAGGAACCGAAATGCGCCAAAGGTGTACTTTCCGCCGGCAATAGCCGTGAGCGCCCCCATCAGGGAGTAGAAGGCCACACTGCAGGCGATCCCCAGGCGCGTGCCGAAAACATCCAGCAGCCGCCCCACGACCGACTGCATGACCGTGTAGGAGACGGTGAATGCGTTCACAATGAACTGGTAATCGTCGTTGGACCAGTGATACTGCTCTTTAAGATAGGGGGACAGCGCCGACAACGTCTGCCGGTCGATGTAGTTGATGAACGTCACGACGAAGAGCAACACCCCGATCCACCACCGCAGGTGGGGAATCGGTTTCTTCCGCGCGGCCGGCTTGTGTGCGTCTTTCATGCGGGCGCTCCGGTCATTCGGGCAGCGGCTTGCCCTTGGTTTCCGGGGCGACAAACAGGATGACAAGACAACCCAGAACATATACGGCGATCACGGCGTAGACCATGCCCGCCATCCCGAGATGCGCCTTGATTGGGATGGTCGCAAAGAGCATGCCGCCCGTGATGAACCGGGCGACGTTGTAGCAAAAGCCCGTCCCCGTCGAGCGCATGCGCGTGGGGAACAGTTCGGGAAAGTACACCGCGAACCCGCTCAATACCGCCAGCAGCGCGAATCCAAGGAGGAAGAACAGCACCACCGCGGTCAACGGCGAGGATGTCAGGAAGAAAACAACAGGAACCATGATCATGCAGGCGATGAACGACAGCAGGAATCCGGCGCGCCGCCCCAGCCGCTGCGCCACATACCCGAAGCACATGGCTCCGCAGAAACAGCCAAAGTTCTGCGAAAAGCCCGCAATGCTTACCCACTTCTCGGCAAAAGGCTTCAAGTCCGGGAGATTCTCCGGGTTCAGCACCGAACGCAGCAGTTCGGGCGTCAGCACGCCGACCCCCCAGAATCCAATGACGCCGACAGCGGCCAGGGCCACGCCAATGAAGGTGTGTTTCCGCAGCAACGGCTCGCTGAACAACGCGAACAGGCTGCCCACATTGCCGGTGCCCTTCTTGGCCATGGCGCGCGCCTGAACCCACACTTCCGGCTCGTGAACAAAGAAGAGAATAACCACAAGTATGATCGCCGGGACAACGCCCACGGCGAAAAGCCAACGCCAACTGAGTCCGTGGCTGAAAAAGGCCCCGTTGACCACGGCGGCCGTCATGTTGCCCAGGGCCGAGGCCGCCTGCACACCGGCCAGCGCGGTCGCGCGGGCGTGTATGGGGAAGGTTTCGGCCACCAGCGAGGCGCCGGCCGCAAATTCTCCGCCCACGCCCAAGCCCATCAGGAAGCGCAGCGCGGAGAATTGATAAACATCCCGTGCCAGACCGCTGAGCCCGGTAAGCACGGCATACATGCCAATGGTGAGCATCAGCGTGCGGGTGCGGCCGAGACGGTCGCCGATCATGCCAAAAAAGAGCCCGCCCGTGGCCCAACCGAACATCAGCGCGGCCGTGGCGATATTGGTCCACTTGCCCACCATCTTCGGGTCCGAGCCGACAGCCCCCAGCAATTCCGTGATGGCGCGCTGCTTGGAAAACACAAACAGCCACTGGTCAAAGGTCTCGAACGACCATGCCAGACAGGCGACCAGAAGCACCAGATAATGGTACCCCGTCAACCCGTCAGTGAACCGTTTCTTTTCGTGGAGCATAACGCCGTCTGACATGGAAACCTCTCTGTCCGTCTTGGCCGACAGGGCATACTTCACCCCCGGGGCCAGGCTTGTGATAACTGGAATTGGGAAATCTCCCAATCATTGACCTGCGTAAAGGTACACGTCCCCGTCCGTTATGTCAAGAACGGGTTCCCCGCTACTCCACAATAAACCCGTGATACAACCCCATGTAGTAGGGCAGGAGGAAGCCGCCCGAATGGCACTGGCATTAGACAAGTCGGTATAAGTGCTTGCTGGTTACGGCAAGTCTCGTCGCAACAGTCCGCATGGTCCAAGGCGGGTGTTTCCTGAAAGCCGGAAGGAAGCCCGGGCAGGTTGCCATTTGTGAACATTGACCGGCACCCGCCGCCTTTACGCGTTCCAACAGGCTTGAGTAGAATACCGAACCGAAAGGAAACGCCTGAAGAAACTGCTTTTGCGCACTCGGAGCACGGGTTCTTGAGCGAGGTGGAGTGTTTCGATTCGCGTTAAGGAAGAGAACGGTATTTCAATTATTTGCGATAAGGAGGAACGATGCTTTCTTGGGAACCTGTCAGGAGTCAAGAATCGATACAGTCGCGCGAAGACTTCGTGGATTTCCTGCATGTCCTGGTAAAATATCTTTGTGAAAATCCTGAGTCTTGGGAAAATAGAGACTTGGCCAGTTATCTAGAGAGGCTTGCCGCATGGGTGAAGGTTGTGGATCGCGTCTATCGCATCCATGGAGAAGAGATACCAGAACAGCTCGATTGGAAATTCATTGGAGGGCTCTTCTTGGCGGCAAAAACATATGAATAGATAGCAACCGTGTAACCGCCCTCGTTCCCTGGTAGAACTTGGGAACGAGGGCGGTTAGGCGTCGTATTTTGGGAGTTCCAAGAAATGACCGACGAAGAATCTGAATGGTGCAGCAATCTGAAGGAAGCCTCCAGGCTGTCGTGCGAGGAGGATTACGACCTGTACAAACAAGCGGCTCAACGACTAAGTATGAGCAACGACCTCGAAGTGTTGCGGACAATGTTTGGCTGTTTTAGCGACGTTGAGGCTGGCGAAATACAGCATGCGCTAATCGACGCCTGTGAGACATTTCCTGACGAAATATACGTCCGCATCCTGATCAGCGAGGGGCAAACGTTCGCGCGAAACTCTCCATGGTGGTTTAACCACGTCATCCATGTAATGTTGAATACGGGCACTTGTTTGGATGTTCTGTACTCGTGTTACACAACGTTGTCAGTTGAAAAGAGACGATGGTTGCTAAGTACGGTTGCGAAGCTTGCCGAAGAAAGAGAAAAATATGCCGTGATACATCGTTCCCTGAGAGCCATGGAAGAGGGCGTGCGAGGCTGATAAATATCCACTCTCAAAAGCAGGTTCTCGATAGAAAATGGAAGCGCTTCGATTGAAGTGAGAAAGGGCACATAATGACAGCTAAGACGGCCTATGGGTACTTCGATTCGATACAGTCGCGCGAAGACTTCGTGGCTTTTGTGGAGGCCCTGAGGGCAAGTCTTCATGACGATCCTGGATCATGGGAGAATCCGGACTTGGACCGTTTTCTACAGTCCCTTGGAGATTGGGTGAAAGTCATGGATGACGTGTACCGAAGTCTTGGCAAGCCAATGACGGAACGGTTAGTGTGGAAAGATGTCGGACAAATTCTACTGTCCGCGTCAACGCAGGGGCTACAACCCTGCCCCTGCTGCGGGTCAAGAGTAATTTCAGATAAGGGCGATTACGAAATATGCGACATATGCGGATGGGAAGATGATCCCGTTCAGTCTGCTAATGCAGCGTATGCCGGCGGTGCGAACAAGTTGAGCCTCAATGAGGCCAGGGAAGTCTTTCGCGTTAAGGGAAAATATCCGCGCTTCGATTCTTCACGACAAGGAGAAACGACGGTTCTTTGGGATACCCTTAAGTATCAAGAATCGATACGCTCTCGCGAAGACTTCGTGACTTTTGTTCATGTCCTAAGGGCAAGTCTTCACAGTAATACTGGGTCATGGAAGAATCCGGACTTGGAGCGGTATCTTGAGGCCCTTGGCGCATGGGTGGATGTTATGCATCTCGTTTACGGCTGCCTGGGCAAGCCCATGCCGGAAAAGTTGGAGTGGAGGGATGTTGGACAAATTCTACTGGCTGCGTCTGCATACGAGCGGACAGCAAGGGAAACAGGTGACGCTTTCGATTGCCGCTGAACCAAGGCACAACGCGTTCGTTTCGCACTTTCAGTGCTTGGATATTGTGTGCTTTCGATTGCCCGGGGCGTTGCACCAGGAAACGGATGCGGAGACGAAAAGAACCTGACGGGGTTGTCCCCGTGAGCATGGTGCAACGCTTTCAGCGTAGCGCCATGCGGGGGAATAGGACGCCCGAACCCGGGGTAGTCAGTCGGCATTACATGGTAATGCCTCGCGCCAACCCCGGGCTTTGCTCCATAATCCCTTTGGGATATACGGATATATTCATGTGCGGGGTTTGCCCCTGTTTATCCGGCGAATAGGCATATTGCTACTCGACGATAAATCCGTGATACAGGCCCATGTAATAGGGCAGGAGGAAGATGGTGCCGCTGCCCAGCGTTTTGCCGTTGCGGCCCGTGTCCAGTTCCCAGGGATCGGTGTTCCAGTGGCAGAAATGACGTTCCGATGCGGGCAGCACCTTGCCGTTGATGCGGTGGCCGCGGTTGGGCTGGTGCGGCGTTCCCGGCTCGGATGCCTGCTGTTTGGCAAGCCGCACGATATCGATCCGGTGGCTGTTCTGGCGGGCCCAGTCCACCCTGTCCAGCGAGAGGTCCTTCAGCGTGAAGATCGAATCCTCCAGCCAGTCGGGCCAGGGCGAGATATCACGGAGTCCGTAGGCGTTGGAATAGGTGCCGCCGCGGCCGAAGGCCGCATAGCAGAAGTTGAAGAAAGGGTTCATCTCGGGCTCTTCCACGGTCCAGGCCGAGTAGAACGAGTACAGGATTTGCCGCTTCAGCCCGTCATCCTGGCTGTACTTCATCAGATTGTAGAAGCACATGAACGCCATCTCGTCGTCCGACTGGTTGCCCGATCCTGGACCGAAATGGACCTTGTAGAACATGGCGTTGGTCCGGTAACCGTGGCGTTCCACCAGTTCGCGGATGACACTGGTGTACTTCAGGTCGCCGGTCACATGGGCCGCCACGGCAAGGTAGGACAGCATGCTCAGCGATTTTATGCCGCGTTCGGGCCACCAGTTCGGGTCGTTGTTGAGCGAGTCGGGTCCGTAAATGCCCCAGCGGGTGGGCTTTCCGTCATGGTCGGTCAGGGAAAATCCGTTGTCAATCAAGTGATCCGTCAGGTCGCGCACCACCTCGCGCACGCGCTCCCTCTCCTCCTGCGTGTCGGCCACGAGGTCATAATAGGCCGGATAGAAGAAATAGTGCCCGTCGAGTTCGTCGCTGCTGGTGTCGCTTTTCCAGTACCATTTTCCGTCGTCCGTCTTGGGCCAGCGGTTCTCGTAGATTTTCCAGAGGAAATCGGACTCTTCGCGCTCGCGCCGGTCCACCTCCATGCGCCCGGCGTTCGGGTCCGGACCGTCTCCGGGAAGAATGGTGCGCGCGACATATCCCTTGGGCGGTTTGGGCTCGCTCATCTGGGTCACTTTTTGCAGGAAACACATGGCATCGAAGGCGCGCGCGGCACGCTGTTTGGCCGCCGGGCTCTTGGTGGCGCCATAGGCAAAACACTCGCCCGCGCCGTACATGCCGGTCCAGAGCCCGTCGTTGTCGCTGTCATGGTTAAAGGCCGTGCTCTTGTCGCCGGGCACCTTGAGAATCGCCTCGGCCGTGTAACCGTATTCGGTTCGCTTGATCAGCCGGTCCATTTCATCCTCAAAGAACGCCGCCTTCTCGGCCAGCGTCATCGGCTTGAAGCCGATCCAGCCGATGCCGCCGGGCGTGGCTATCCATGCGGCACCCTTCTGGTCCACGGCAATTCCGTTCACCTGGTCGTTCGGAATCCACGCGCGCCCCTGGCGGTAGTTCCATTCGCCGTCCTTGAACCGGATACCCCCCTTCTTGGTGCCAAACCACACGGCCCCGTCCGGGCCCGCCGCCATGCAGGTGAAGTCGTTGTACGGAAGTCCCTCGGCTCCGGTGTAGAATTTCCATTCTTCCCCGTCATGGCAGCCCACCCCCGCCAGTGTTGCAAACCACTCGCGCCCTTTCGCATCGACGGCCACGCCCCGCACATCCGATGCCGCCCACTGGCGGCCCTGACCGTCCGAAACGGTCTCTTTTTTGTAAAGGCCGTCATCGCCCCGCAAAAAGAGTCCCGCTTCCGTGCCGATCACGTCGGGTTCCGGACCTTCCGGCGCCGACACCCGCACCTCAAGCCGTTCCGTGTCCCCCTCCTGCCGGGCCGCAAGCCGGTAACCGCCAGGGGCGGGTTCCAGCACATGCCGCCCGCGCACGGCCTCCGCCGTCACCCAGTGACCATCCTCGAACTTGACCGTCTGACCGCCGGCCACCGCCAGCAGCGTATCACCGTCAAACCAGACCGCCGTCACCTCATTGGATGGAAGCCCGTCTTCCGTTGTATA
>CAZOMH010000083.1:0-11088 GCA_964580415.1 uncultured Nitrospirales bacterium | reverse complement strand
TCTGTTCAGTTTGCTGCGGGGCGCGCTGAGCCGTGTTCAGGCCTGGGTGCCCTATGGAGCATGGTACGCGCTGGCTGCGCTAATCTGTGTGAGTGCCGTGAATTGGCGTTTGGCGACGGCGATACTCGCCTTTGTGCTGTTCTTTGGCGGGTACACCTCGGGGCAGTTCGCCTTCCGCCATGCGTTTCATCTTGAATTTGCGCCGCTATTCTTTGGGGCGTTTCTGGTGGACCGGGCGGTACGCATTTCTGTGTCCGGCATTTGCAGCATGTTTTCGGCCGCAAAGGATGGGGAAAGAAATCCTGCCCGGAGTCTGGGCGGCATGATGGCACGCGCGGCGGTGTGGTCTGCCTGCATGGCCGTGCTGCTGTATCTTCCCCTGCAGGCGGCGGCCCTGGCGCAGCGCGTCCAGGTAAACCGCATGGTCGAAAAGATAACCCGGGCGGAAAAGGAGTCCGTTGGATACCGGAAGGGCCGCTGGGACGACCGGGTGCTGCTGGCACCCGAAGTGTCCGACAACTGTGCCGGTTGTCAAAACAACGGGCTGCTTGTGGATTTCCAAACCACGGTGTATGTGGCGGTATTCGCGCCCGGTCCGGACACGCCTGATGTGGAAATCTGCTACGACGGGGACTTGTTCTCCAATCCAACCCGTCCCGTTCTCGGTCCCGGCGCACCCTGCGAGGTTTCTTACTGTTTTCCCGTGTTCGAGCCGACCGTGTGCAACGGGTGGGCGCGTTTTGCCGGACTGGCGGTGCCGCAGGCGCAGGCGGACCGGTTCAGGGGGTTCTACCGCATCAACCACCCGGAAACACTCGAACTATTGGTAAACATGACGATACCGGCGGACCGGCAAAGAATGCTCTTCCGACAGCACGCCGTCTGGCCGTGGCACGGCAACGCCCTGCCCGAATTTCCCGGCGACGGCCATAAAGGGGAGGTCATTCAAATGCAGGCCAAGGCGCGCGGTTTTGCGGCCGAAAACAAGTGGTCCGATGCGCTGGCGGCATGGGAGGCAACCGCCGCGCGCAGGCCCGCGCTGCGCATGCCTGAACTGGGATGCGCCGAGGCAATGGATCACCTGCAACGTCCCGCCGAGGCGCTTGATCTGTTTACGGCCCTGCTGAATGAACACCCGGGGGAAGGGTTGGCAAGCCGGCTGGTGGACGACACGCTTTCCCGGTCCCGCAGTCCCGAGGAGCGGCTTGCGGCGTGGGCCGCATTGGCCGAGCGCCTGCCCGGCCACGCCTGCGTTCAACGCTATGCCGCCGGACCGTCCTGAGGGGGGGGCTTTTCGTTGCCGCCGCCACTTTTGTCAGTATTTGCGGTATAATCCCTTCGGTAACCTGTTTCGCCTTTCCAGGGCGTTGTTTGCCTTTCGGTCTGTTGCGCTCACGCCTTGGACGCGGGGCAAGTGGAATGCGTTTGAAATGCATCAGGTGTGCTTGGGAGGCCTGAACTATGGCGTTTTTCCTTTCAGGGGTGGTGGTCTTGTCTTTTGCGGCGCAGGTGTGCGCGGCCGCACTGGCGCTGCGTTTTCTCTTTCAGACCCGCCGCCGGGTTGCATGGGGGGCCATGGCATTCTCCAGTGGTCTGATGTGCATACGCCGGATTGTGGTGCTTTTCACGATTCTCAGCGAGGGTTCCGGGCATGTCAGCGCGGCCTCGGAATATCTGGGACTTTTCATCTCCGCGGCGATGGCCGCGGGCCTGTGGGGGATGCGGAACTACCTGCTGAGCACCGATGCCGACAACCGGGCGCTGGAGGAATCGCTGGCGCGCGAAAAGACCCACGCCGCGGAAATGGAAGCGGTGATGCAAACCGTTCCCGCCATTGTGTGGGTGGCGGGCGACATGGTCCGGTCCACTTTTCGGGCCAACCGCGCCGCGCAGGATTTCATGGCGCAGGCGGGTCCGCCGGAAGAAATGCGCGCTTACCAGGACGGTCTCGAACTGTCCGCCCCCTCACTTCCCATGCACCGCGCGGCCGGCGGGGGGAAGAGCGTCACCGATTTTGAGGCGGACGTGGTCTTGAAGAACGGCGAGACCCGCACCCTGTTTGGAAATGCCTCCCCGCTGCATGACGCGGAAGGCCGCATATCCGGCGCGGTGGGCGCTTTTCTGGACATTACCGAGCGCCGCCGCACCGAGAAGGCCCTGCGCGGGAGCGAGGAACGTTTTCGGCTGCTGGCAGAGAACATTCCGGGAACCATTTACCTGTGCCGGAATGACCCCGACTACACCATGGTTTACCTGAACGACGAAGTGGAGCAGCTTACGGGATACGCCGCCGCGGAGTTTGTCGGCGGGCGGGTGTTTTACGGGCGGCTTATTCATGACGATGATCGCCGGGCGGTGGCGGACGAGATTGCGCGCGCGGTCGGTTTGGGGGCCGCGTTTCACCTGTCCTACCGCATTCTTCACCGTTCCGGCGAATGGCGCCGGGTCGAGGAGGTGGGTGTCGCGTTTCCTTTTGGCGGGGAACCCCTGCTGGAGGGCTTTATCCAGGATGTCACCGCGAAATACCATGCCGCGGAGGAGCACAGGGAACTGGAGAACCGGATTCGCGAGACGCAGAAACTGGAGAGTCTGGGCGTGCTGGCCGGCGGTGTGGCGCACGACTTCAACAACCTTCTGCTGGCCATCATCGGCAACGCCGATTTGGCCCGCATGTCCCTGCCGCGCACCAGTCCCGTTCGCGAGCACCTGCTGGACATTGAGTCGGCGGCGCGCCGCGCGGCCGACCTGTGCAAGCAGATGCTTGCCTATTCGGGACGGGGCAAGTTCATGCCCGAGAAGCTTTGCCTGAACGAGGTCATCCAGGGCACCCTGCCCATGCTGGAGGTGTCCATATCCAAACGGGTCGCGCTGCGCACGCAACTGGCCCGGGATTTGCCGTCCATCGAGGCGGACACGGGCCAGATGCGGCAGTTGATGATGAACCTGGTGGTGAACGCCTCCGAGGCCGTCGGCGACAACTACGGCGTGGTGACCCTTGCGACCGGCGTGCGCAACTGCGACGAGCGCTACTTCAAAACCAGCTACCTCAGCGACAAACTTTCTCCCGGCGTGTACGCCTATCTTGAGGTGACCGACACGGGCTGCGGCATGGACGACGCAACCCGCGAGCGCATTTTTGAACCCTTTTTCTCCACCAAGTTTACCGGGCGCGGACTGGGCATGCCGGCTGTGCTCGGCATCGTCCGCGGGCACAACGGCGCAATCAAGGTGTACAGCGAACCCGGCAAAGGCACCACGTTCCTGGTGCTGTTTCCCGCGCTGGATGTGCCGGCCACCGAAGAGCCCGCCGCCGGGGAAGACGGGCTGCGCGGGTGGAAGGGAACCGGAACCGTGCTGCTCGTGGATGATGAGGATTCCGTCCGGTCCGTCGGCAAGCGCATGCTGATTCGCGCGGGATTCGGGGTGCTGCTGGCCCGCGACGGGCAGGAGGCGCTGGACCTGTTCCGGAAGCGCGCCGGCGAAATCGCCTGTGTTATCCTCGATGTGACCATGCCCAACATGGACGGCGAGGAATGTTTCCACGGCCTGCGGAAAATCCGCTCCGATATTCCGGTCATCCTGTCCAGCGGCTATACAGAACAGTTTGTGAGCGAGCGTTTCGCCGGTGAAGTGCCCGCCGGATTCATCCAGAAACCCTACGTGCTGGGGAGCCTTGTCGAGGCGCTGCGCGCGGCCTTGGGCGAATAGGCGTCAGGCACTTGGGGCGTCGTCGCCCGCACCGGGCATCTCCAGCCCGAACAGCACGCCCAGTTCGAGGTCACGGCGGAGTTTTGCCCGGCGGGAAGGATTCTGGCGGTCGGCGATGAACCGCGCCGGATTGCCCGCCCAGAACTCGCCGGGGGGGATGTCCCGCGTGACCACGCTGGCCGGTCCCACCACCGCCCCGTCGCCGATGGTCACGCCGGGCATGATGTATGTCCGCGCGCCGACAAAGCATTTGGCGCCGACGGTGATGGGCTTGGTGATGTGCGGCGTGAGCCGCCAATGCACATCGGTGCCCTGAAACAGATGGTTCGTGTCGCGCAGCACACAGTAGGGGCCGATATACGACTGCGCGCCGATTTCTATCCGGCTGTTGGCCAGCATCATGGCATAGTTGTCCACCTCCACGCCGTCGCCCAGGGCAATCGCGCCGTCCTTGTGCGTGCGGAACAGCAGGTTGTTGCCCAGCACGCAATCGGCGCCCATTTCGACATGCCCCTTCACCTCGACGCTGCCGCCCCGAAAGCGGCAGCCCGCGCCGACCCGTTCAAAAAGGCGTCCCACCCGCCATTGTGTCCACCATGCAAAAGCCATGTGCTTGCCCGTTTCCTTGTGCAGACCGCGCCACCAGACGACCATCGACAGGGAATTGTAGGCATTGGACGGGGGGAGGGGCAATATTTGCGCGGGAAGTCCGGGATGAGGGCTTGACGGCAGCAGGTTGATTCGACTATGTTGAGGAACAGGACAGCGGAATTCTGAACGGAGGTTGATGGCTGCAAGGAAGGATGCGAGATGATTCACCCCGTTTTCATGGTGGGTGGTTCGGAGTCTTTTCCTGATAACGGAGAAGGAAGGTATGAGATGAAGAAGCCGGCGAAGAACACGATTTGCCTTTGGTATGATGGCGACGCCGAAGAGGCGGCAGAGTTTTACGCCAAGACTTTTCCCGATTCGTCCGTCGATGCGGTGCATCGCGCACCGTGCGACTTTCCATCGGGGAAGAAAGGTGATGTGTTGACCGTCGAGTTCTCTGTGATGGGCATTCCTTGCCTCGGGCTCAACGGCGGGCCTGGTGTCAAGCACAACTGGGCCTTCTCGTTTCAGGTCGCAACCGCCGACCAGGCCGAAACGGATCGCTATTGGAAAGCCATCGTCGGCAACGGCGGAGAAGAGAGCGCGTGCGGCTGGTGCACGGACAAGTGGGGATTGTCCTGGCAGATCACGCCGGTCGCTCTGACCAAAGCGATCACCGATCCCGATACGGCTGCCGCCCAGCGCGCGTTCGATGCGATGATGCAGATGAGAAAGATCGACATTGCCATGATCGAGGCGGCGCGCCGCGGTTGAGCCGACTCGTGCAAGAATAATGCACTCAAGAGTTCAAACAGGGGCAGTCTTCTTTTATATTGGCTTCTGCCCGTCGTCTTGATGCCGTGTCCGCATGGCCAGGGTTGCTCGCATTATCGTCCCGATCGCGGAGCGCCATGTCACGCAAACGTACAACAACCGGTAGGCCGTCTTCGGTCCGGGAGTCTTGCCTATTTCTTGGACTTGTTGAGAAAGGCGTCCAGGTAGTCGGCGGCAAACCGTCCGGAATAGACGCTTCGCTGCTGGCGCGCCTTGCCAAGGTGTGTGGCGTAATATACAAGCGGGCTGTCTGTCACCGACCAAAGGCGGCCGTGGAACAGCGGCATGTCGATGTCAAGGTTCACGGGCATTTCCTTGACAAAGGAGGGCGTCTTCCGCAGGGCCTCCACGTCGCGCTCTTCAAGAACAACGCGCGGTTCGTCGGGGTGGTCGCTTGTGAAGACGGCCGTGGCTCTGCGATTGTTCCACCCGCCCAGATCGTATACGGTCACCCCGATTATCTGCACGGCGGCGGACCATGCGAGTGCGGCCGCAAACAGGCCGGGAAGGACAATTCCCTTCTTTGGAACATCGGCCAGGGGAATCAACATCAGCGCGAGAAAGACCGTAATGTCGAGCACCAGACGATACCCGTAAGACCCGCCGCCCCACCATGCGAAATACTTGGACACCATGCAGAGAATCAGCAATGCCGCCGCGGAAAGCGGGCGAAGCACGGCGTACTTGGGCGCGGTCCAAACGCGAATCATGCCCGGAACCGCGAAGAGCAGGAAGGGAGAGTAGACAAACATGCCGCGCGACGGACTCACGAGCAGGCCGGCGAGCCCGTCCGCCAGGGGAGTCTGCCAGAGCGATGGGGAACCGGTCATCGCGATGGCGGCATCGCGGCAGGCCTCGCCCTGACCGAAGGAAAAGGGGGAGCCCACGTAACGGTAGTTGTACAGGGCCAGGACGAGGGCAAAGGGCAGTCCGCCCAGTGCGTACGCGGCAAAGGCCCGGCGGTCCCGCAGGGCAAGATAGACGCCCGCGCACAGAACCACTATGGCGCTCGTCGGGCGGCACCAGACAGCCATGGCCCAAGCCATTCCGCACGGCGCGCCCAACCAGGGCGTCCGTTCCGCCCGGACAAACAGGCAGGTGCCGAGCGCCAAATAGAAGACGGTCGGGGTTTGCTGCCAAAGTCCCTGGCTGCACGTGCTCCACACGCAGGTTCCCAGGCCGTATGCCACCGCGACCATCAGCGCGTTTCGACGTTCCGTCAATGCAAGCGCGGCAAGGTACAGGAACACAGCCGACAACGCGACGAGGGCGGCGGCGATTTCCCTGCCCAAGAACAACACGAGCGGGAAATTATCGTCCAGATTGGAAATGCACCAGTTGGCAACCGCGTAGACCGGCAGCGCCGTCAGCGCGGTTCCCATTCCGTAGATGTTCACGTATCGTCCCGGTGTGGTGCTTTCGAGCAGGAAATACAGGGGCTTGGCGGGTTTGAGACTGCCGTCGGCATATTGCCGGCGCAGCTCGGGGGTCCACCGGGAGACTTTTTGGTTGTGCCCCCCGTCGTTTTCATTGCTCCAGAGAAACATAAACGGGTGGGATTCGGCGGTAAATGTCGGTTCCCCCGCATTCAGCATGCGCAGGGGCAGAAAGGTGTTGGGGAGCTCGTCGGGCACCAGCAGGTAATCAAGATTTGCGCTGTATATGGCGAAAAAGGCAAGAAAGAGAACCCAGGGAGTCAGCGGAAACCGTTTCGTTCTGCATGCCGCATTGGCTTCCGTGTCTGCCGGGGTGTTTGCGTCCCGGGATGCGTCGGTGCTTTCTTCCACTGGCCCTGGTTCCCTCTTGTGTGCCGTTGAACGGAGAATCCAGCCCTCCGGGCGGCAATTCAAAGGCTCGAAATGTCTCCGAAGTTCCGATCTGCCCCGTCCCGGTCTTGCCGAAATCCGGCGTATCCGGAAGTTCCTTCAACGAGCACGGGTGCGTTACTGTTGAATGATCTTTTATATCACAAATCTGTGCTGCCGTTCGCGAAAAGAGGAGCTTGTTTGGCAAATGCCCCCGCAGGGGGCGCGGGGATTCCAAACCGCAGGCAAAGGGGGATGTATGGAAATCATCGTGCCCGAAGTCTGCGCATGTGGCCCGTTCTGGTATTGGTGTAACCACTATATATGGGGGATACCCAGATTTTACTTGCACATATATGGTTGTCGTGCTATCATTCCGTCCAGATATAGTATCTGGGTGCGTCTTGGCATTCCATATATAGTAGCCTGAAAACCGTAAGAACGGTGGGGAACAGGTAACGTATGCAGCGAAAAGGGTATGCGAGTGAGGTCAAGCCCGGATGCGGCATTTTAGGATGCATTGGGGGAACACAATGATATCGAAAACCGTGCTCGTGTATGTTCCCGGATGGCCGTTGCGCTGGGAATCTTTCCTGCCCAAAACGCCTCTGGCACGGTTGGCGGCACGCGAAATAGCGCTTGGTCGCGACGCATTGGTGCTGGACTACGGGACACCCGGCAGTCTGGCGCGTTTTACCGAAGAACTCGACGACTATGCCCATCAGGTGGAGGCCAACGCGGGGGGCGGACGTTTGGGGTGGCTTCGCGGGTGGAATGCACGGGGCAAACTGATGGCGGTGCGCGGCAAATGGCACCGTGATTTGGCGGCGGAGATAGTGGAAAACCGGCCTGGGAAGGTCGTTTATCTTGCCGAAACGCGGGACGACTACCGGGAAGCCCGTGCGGTGGCCGGGCTGGTTTGCGGGCTGAATCCCGGCGCCGTGCAGACGGTTTGCGGGACCCATGCCGAGGGGCATATGCCGCATGTTGCGGGGGGCGAGGGTTTGTTTGAGGGGGTGGAACAAGCTGCGGTCGTCGTGCCCGACGCTCCGTTTCCGGTGTACGACCCCGCTGTCTACCCGTCGCTGTATGCGGGCGGAAAACTGCACCAGTTTACCGTGTCCGGGAACGCGAAACGGGTGGTGGCGGAGATTAACGACTGTCTGCGGCTGGTTCCGGGCAGAACCTTCCATGTGGAGGACAAGGGCGGGCTTGCCGCCGCACGCGACCTTGCGTCGGAAATAATGGGGTGCTGTCTGGACATTGCCTACAGTCGGCGTTTGCGTCCCACCCATGGTGTTGAGGGGGTAGCCTCGCTGCTGGAAACGTCGGGGTGCCGTTGCGCCAATTTCCCCATTATGTCAGGCAGCCAGCGCCTTATTGAGGATTTCTTTGGTATGACCCACGGCATAAGCCAGTCCCGCGTGTCATTGCGGGCCTGCCGCGCGGTGGGCATCTTTGCCTCGCTTGAACTGGTTTATCCCTGTCCCTGGGATGATCATCACACCCGCGCGGAAACGCTGCTGTTCATGGAACAGACCCTTCCCGATGCGGTCAAGGTGGGATTTCCGGAATTGCGCTACGGCGGGCGATGGACCGCCGCGCCCGGGGATTTCGGTTTCCAAGTGTCTGCCGCGAACATGGTCCGCTGGGCCGCGGCGGACGACGCGCCCCAGTTCATTCCCGCGCAGTCACCCCGTCCCTACAAGATGAAGGGCGGTGCGGGCCGCCGTGAGGATGCGGAGCAGGATTCGCTGCTGGCCGAGGCCAAGGCGCGCGGTGCCGCGCCGGATATGACGGCGCAGGAGGCGCTTATCGCCAAAGTGGCCGGTTGGGAAGGCCGCGAACGCGCGTGGAAGCACCAGATTGACAAGGCACTGGCCGCGGGTGATTTTGCGAATCTGTCCGACTATATTACCGTTTTCAACCGGCATGCGGGCCGCGCCATGCGCAAATCCGCCACGGAATGGTCGCCCATGGACCTTGCCGCCGTGGCGAACTGACTCTTCCGCAGGCAACGGGGGTCTGCCTGCGGGATGCACACCCCGCGCAATGTTGTTTGACGGGAGGTATGGGAAACAGGGGGTAATTAACCGGCTCTTGCGGGCCGTGCTTCCCCGATTATTCGTAAGCGTCCGGTGAACGGCATCTTCCCAAATCCGCGAACCTGTGCGAAGATATCGCCATTGCAGGAGGTACATGGCAATGTCGGATACAGATGGGATGAACCGGGCTGAACGTGAGGCCTATTGGCGGGAGCAGATTGCGGCCTGTGCCGCCTCGGGGATGTCAGCGGTGCGTTACTGCCGTGAGTCGGGCATGCCGATCGCCAAATATCGCTGGTGGAAAGGGGAACTGAAGCGACGGAACGCGCTGACTGTATTGCCGGCGCTGTTTGCGGAGGTCCGGCCTGTACTGCGGTGTGGCGCGGTGCCTCCGCCTTCCATTGAGATTGCGCTGGCGTGCGACCGGATGGTGCGCGTGGCTGCGGGGTTCGACGAGACCACCCTGGCGCGGGTGGTGCGCGTTCTGGAAGGGTTGTGATGCTGAGGCTTCCGCCGTCGGTGAGAATCTTTTTGTGCCGCGTGCCTGTGGACATGCGCCGCTCGTTCGACGGTCTTGCGGCGATGGCGGAGCAGGTGGTACGGGAGGACCCGTTGTCGGGACATCTGTTTGTGTTTCGCGGCCGTCGGGGTGACCGCGTCAAGATTCTGCACTGGGACCGGGACGGGTATGCGCTTTGGTACAAGCGCCTGGAGACGGGGGTGTTCCGGTTTCCGTCGGAGACCGCGCAGTCCGCCGAGATTTCCGCCTCGGACCTCGGGCTCATTCTGGAGGGCATCGACCTGCGCTCGGTGAAACGGCAGAAAAGGTTCTCGTTTCCAGCAAAATGAATGAAACCATTCTGTATGATCCGCAGTCTATATAGTATCACACGAAGTGAACCAACCGACGCGGACCATGATGAATCACAACGCCGCCAGCACGAAGCTTCCCGACGACCTTGCGCAGTGCCACGCGCTCATTGACGAGCTTCTCTCGTCGCTGCGCCAGCAGGACTTGGAGAAGGCGCGGCTGCTTGCGCGGGTGGAGCATCTGCTGCGCCAGTTGTACGGCCGCAGTGCGGAGAAGGTGGACCCGGCACAACTGCTGCTGTTTGCGGCGGAGGCGACGGCTGCGGTTGGGGCGGAAGCGCCGCAGACGGAAACCGTTGAGCCCGGGCCCGAAGCCGCGCCAAAAAAGAAGGGGCACGGGCGCAAGAAGCCGCCGGTCGAGCTGCCCCATCTTCCCATCGAACACCCCGTACCCGAATCGGAGAAGGTTTGCGCGCAGTGCGGCGCGCAAAAGAAACGGATCGGCCAGAAGGTCACTGAACAGCTCGAGTACGCCCCGGCTTCGATGTTCGTCATCGACCACATCCAGCCCGTGTTCGCGTGCCCGTGCTGCCAGGAGGGCGTGACGGTCGCGCCCAAGCCGGCGCAGCCCATCGCAAAGGGCCTGCCGGGACCGGGGATGCTGGCGCAGGTCGTGGTCAGCAAGTACGCCGACCACCTGCCGCTGCACCGCCAGGAGGACATCTTCGCGCGTCACGGCGTCGAACTGAGCCGCAAGACGATGTGCGGCTGGGTGCTGGCCTCGGCCAAAATCCTGGAACCCGTTGTGGAACTGATGAAGGACCAAACGCTGGCCTCCAAAGTCATCCACACCGACGACACGCCCGTCAACGTGCGCGGCCCCGGCGGCAACTACCAGGGCCGGTTCTGGGTGTATGTCGGCGATGGCCAACATCCCTACACCGTTTATGACTTCACACCCAGCCGAAGACGGGACGGACCGGCCGCATTTCTGGACGGGTTCGCCGGCACAAAAGAGGACCCGCGCTATCTGCAGGCCGACGCCTTTGGCGGCTACGACGGCATCTATGCCGCGGAAGCCGGCGTGCTTGAGGTCGCGTGCTGGGCGCATACGCGCCGCAAGTTCTACGATGCCCGAAACAGCGACGTGAACCGCGCCCATCAGGCGCTCGCATGGGTGCGCATGCTGTACGACGTCGAGCGCGACGCCAAGGGGTTCGACGCCCAGCAGCGCCGGGCTCTCCGATTGGAGCGGTCAAAGCCGGTCCTCGACAAGATGGAGCAATGGCTCGACA
>CAZOMH010000082.1:0-11145 GCA_964580415.1 uncultured Nitrospirales bacterium | reverse complement strand
ACCAGGACCGTCATGCGGAGAAGTTCCTTCGGTGAAGCACCAGCACCGCCAGCGCCAGGGCCGGAATGGCCGTGGCGGCGGACACGCCGGCGCACCATCCCGCCATGGGCCACCAGGCCGCATCAAGGCCGTCACAGCGGTTGACGAACACCTGCCAGGGCGCCTCAAGATAGGTGGTGAACACGTAGGCGTCGATGCCCAGCGGGTGTTTTATCATGTCCATGAACAGCCAGAGTCCCACCGTCACCGTAACGGCCGTCCCCGAACTGCGCGCGCAAACGGATGCAAGCAGCGCGCAGGCCACGCCCGCCAGCATGGGCAGCAGACTGAGCGCCGCGCCAATCATGTAGGCCTGGGCCATCGCCTCGCTGGTATGCACCAGTTCGCCGCCAAAGGCCACCCCGTGCAGTTCACCCAGTGTCCAGGCAATACCCCAGACGCCCGCCGCTGTAATTGCGGTCAGCAGCACGGCATAAGTGGAACCCGCCAGGAACTTGGCCATCAGATATTCGCTGCGCCGGATCGGACGAACCAGAAACAGGCGTATGGACCCGCCGCCCACCTCCGGCGCGACGAGACTGGCGCACCCCGCCAATAGCAGCAAAAAACCGAGCAGATTCAGCATGGACGGGGTCATCAGTGCGATAAAATCGTAGTCACTGCGCCCGTCGCGCGAGATGGGATGCGCCAAGGGGGCCATCCCAAGCACGATCAGCAGCACCACCGGCCCCGCCCACGCCTGCCGGAGCCGGACCCCCTTGATCAGTTCCGCCGCATATGCCCGAAGAATGCGCGCAATCATGATTCGGTGACCCTCAGGAAGTAGTCCTCGAGTGTGCGCCGGTGCGGCACCAAACCCGAGACCTGAAATCCCCGCCCCACAAGCCACGCGGCCAGGTCGCCCGATTGCGGCCCCTTCAGGCGCAGGTGCAATCCGCCCGCCCGGGCGTCAACGGAGACGACCCAATCCAGTTCGGCAAGCTGCGCCGCGGCCTCCGCGGGCCGATCCACCAAGAGTTCCACCTCGCTCAAATCCCAGGAAAGCAGCGTTTCCTTTTCCTCACAGGCAACAAGCCCCCCCTCGTTGAGAATGGCCACCCGGTCGCAAAGCAACTCCACCTCCTGCATCTGGTGGCTCGAAAAGACGATGGTCACCCCGGCCTCGTCACAGAGACGCCGCATAAAGCGCAGCGTGTCGCGCGTGCCCTCCACGTCCAGCCCCGACGTGGGCTCGTCCAGCACCAGCAGTTCCGGCTCGGTGAGGATGGCCTGGGCAATGCCGAGCCGTTGCCGCATCCCCTGCGACAGCGCACCCACATGCTTGCGCGCCGCATGGGCCAGCCCCGTGCGGGCCATGACCGATTCCACAGAGACACCCGATCCGGCCAGCAGCGCATGAATCTTCAGCACCCGCCGCACGGAAAGGTATTCGGGAAAGGCGGGGCGCTCAACCAGCACCCCCATGCGCCGGGCAATCTCGATGCGGTGGCGGGCAAGATCGAGACCGAACATGGTAATGCGTCCCGAACTGGGCCGGATCAATCCGCTGAGCATGCCGATGGTTGTGCTCTTGCCCGCGCCGTTGGGTCCAAGCAGGCCCAGCACTTCGCCCTGGCGGACTTCGAGGGACAAGTCCCCCACCGCCACCGTGCGACCGTACCGCTTCGTGACGTTCTCCATGACTATGCATGAATCCATGCGGGGCATTTTATCACGCGGCGAACCTGCGGTTCAGTTTTTCACACCCCTGGCAACCGCCACATCCCCCTAGGTGGGAAGGCACGATACCACCAGCGGGACGGGGCCGCGCGCAATAAGGCAAAGAATATCCTGGCGCGGCCGGAGGCTGCGGCCAATTACCGCCTCGAAATCAGGCATAGAAGACAGGCCGACGGGCTGCTATCTCCTTTTGCAGAAACGGGTTGTCCTGAATCCGGCAGAAGAATATCGGCAGGACCCATGGAATTGCCGGATAGTAGTATGGGGGGGCAATTTGGTATTATGGGACGCAGCGTTGCCCGCTTGGGCAATGTCCATGGTTCGGGGGCCGACAACTGTGAGAGTAATACACTATGGACACGCAGTTTGAGAACCTGACACACTACAATCTGCTTGAGATGCTCTGCACGGCCAAAATGGACCTGCGCGGAGCCGACCTCAGTGAAGCCGACATGAGCGGAGCCGATTTAAGCGATGCGGTCATGGTCAGCGCCAACCTCGGCGGTGCCGACCTGACCGGAGCAAATCTGGTCAACGCCGATTTGAGCTACGCCGACCTGAGCGCCGCAAACCTGAACGCGGCCGACCTCACCGGGGCCGATCTCAGCTACGCCGACTTGACGGGCGCAAACCTGCTCGACGCCAAACTTGGCGGCGCCGATCTCACCTTTGCAAAGGTCAGCGCCACCATTCTGCGCAGCGCCGAACAGCGCGGGACAGACCGCCGCGCGACAAACCGGTCCGGACGCGTCAAAAGCCCCGGTTCTGAACGGCGTCAACAGGATCGGCGCCGGAAAGAATAGAGACCGTATCCTATTTCATGACGGCATTTTGAATTCACGCCCCGCAACAAGCGACCGCCTGACGCGCTCTGCGGCGATGGATCGACTGGCCGGACAGGAACGGTTGAATCTTTTGGGGAGGAACGCGGCGCGGGAGCGCGCTGTTTTGTACTCCTATCCGGCAACTTCTTGTCTTCTTACGCAGAAGTTAGTGACGTCCCCCGGGCCTTACAGCCCGGGATGGTTAGTGTCGCGCTTTCAGCGCTTTATATTGGCGGCGCCGGGGATTGTGTGTTTTATGTGGCCCAAGAAGGCTTTGCCACAGAGGGTACAAAAGAAACAGAAGAAACCACGGTGCGCCACGACCCATCCGTCGGGCGTGAAGTGCCGGTCGCGGCATGCCTTGTGCGGTGCGGCGGCTGGAGCAGGCGGACAACACCACGGCCACGTGGTTCCGCTGGTCCGGATGGGAGAAGAACGGCGAGTATACCGGCGTGCCCAACACGCGGACCGTCGCCGCGAAGCAGACGGGCTATGCGCCCGGGAGAAGACCGGCGGTTGTTTCAGTTTGTTCTGCAAGAAGTGCTAGAATTTCGGCAAGCCATGCAGTACCAACACAAGGAGGACCGGAAGATGAAACACAGCCTGTTCCTGCTGAATCAACAGTCGGCGTCCCGCGCCCGGGCCGCGCTGACGCTGGCCGCGTTGCTGTCCGTTGCATTGCTGCTGCCGCTGCGCGCCACCGCCGGCATCGCATTGACCGAAACGGACAACGGAAGCTCGGTCTCCGTGACACTGAATGAGACCTTCACGCTGACACTCCCCTCCAGCGCCGACGGCGGTTATCAATGGGTTATCACCGGCCTGAACACGGCCAAGTTGCGGATGCTGTCAAAGACGGTGGACACATCGGAGTGCCCCCCCCCGCCGGCGGTAGGGTGCAGCGGCGACGACGTCTTCACCTTCAAGGCCATCGGAACGGGCCAGTCCACCCTCTCCCTCGTGTCGCGGCAAAGCTGGAATCCGAACAATCCCGCCGCATCGTTTTCGGTCACCGTCAATATACTTCCCGGCACCTCTTCGGAGGGTGAAGGCGAGGCGCTTCCCGCCGTCGTGTTGACCGGAGATGACAATGGAAAAACGATCAACGTGAAACTCAACGATGAATTTGCGGTAAAGCTCGCGTCCGGCGCCGACGGCGGTTACGAATGGGTCGTCACCGCCATGGACGCAACGATCCTTGAGAACTCGGGACATACCGTGGACACGTCGGAGTGCTCCCCGGAAGCGCTGGGGTGCAGCGGCAATGACATCTTCATCTTCACCGCAGACAAGGCGGGGCAGACCGCGCTCACGCTCGAATCGCAGCGGAGCGGAGACACAGAAAACCCCGGGGCGACCTTCTCCGTCACCGTTGTTGTTTCGGAAGACAGCGATGAAAACGGGTGTGAACGTTTCTTGAGCTGCATCGGCGGCACGGTCGGAACGACGGGTTCCGCATCGGGACCCGGCCCGCGCTTCGGCGGTGATGTGGCGATCCTCGGCGCGATGGCTCTGTTGTTTGTGGTTTTGGGAAAGAAGAGCAGGGCTTCCTGCTCCGTCCGCTAATCCGCAAGACCGCCATCACTTCGTGGCATCCCCAAGATTGTTTCTGCTTCGCCCCCAAGCCTGAACACAGTTCAAGCCTGGGGGCGCTCTTCATTGCCCCCGGCTTGGTCCGGAAAAGCCCCCGGCGCAAACTTGACGCTCCCTGCCGGCCTTCCCGATAATCTTGGCGGACGATTAAGGGCATATCGAAAAGACAGGAGGTTCGGGTGTTTAAGAAAGCGGTCTTCCCGGGAAAATACATCCAGGGCGCCGGTGCCCTGGGAGAACTGCCGGCACTCATCAAGTTGCTCGGCAAACAGGGACTTATCCTGGCCTCGCCGTCGGCAAGGGACAAGGCGCTTCCCGCCTCCGGCCTCAATGAGGACGCTCCGGGTATCCGCATCGAATCCTTCCGCGGGGAATGTTCCGAAAATGAACTGGCCCGTCTGGCCGTTGTTGTCGAGCACACGCATGCCGATGTTCTCGTCGGCATGGGCGGTGGCAAGGCCATTGACACGGCGAAAATCGCCGCCGACCGCGCGGGCATCCCCGTCATTATCGTCCCCACCATCGCCTCCACCGATGCGCCGTGCAGCGGGTGCGCCGTGGTGTACACGGAGGACGGAGTGTTCGACGCCGTGTTCTACCAGAAAATGAACCCGGCGGCAGTGCTGGTGGATGTGGCCGTAATCGCGGCGGCGCCGGCCCGGTTTCTCGTGGCCGGCATGGGCGACGCGCTGGCAACATGGTTTGAGGCCCGTTCCTGCGACCGCACCCGGTCGGTGAACGAGTGCGGCGGGTATGCCACCACGGCGGGGCTCGGCATCGCCAAACTCTGTTATGACACCCTGCTGGCCCACGGATCGGCCGCCAAAATTGCCGCCGGGCGGCACGTCGTCACCCCGGCACTGGAACACATCATTGAGGCCAATATCCTGCTGAGCGGGATCGGCTTTGAAAGCGCCGGACTGGCCGCGGCCCATGCCATCCACAACGGTCTCACCGCATTGGCCGAAACCCACGCATTCTACCACGGTGAAAAAGTCGCCTTCGGCGTGCTCGCCGGACTCCAGCTTGCCGATGCGTCCGCGGAGGAATCGGCAACCGTATACGCCTTCTGCGAGGAAGTCGGCCTGCCGACCACCCTTGCGGAAATCGGTGTGAGCGACATCAACCCGGAGAATCTGATGAAGGCCGCTGAAATGGCCTGTGTCCCCGGGGCATCCATCCACCACGAAGCGGGCGTGATCGCCCCCCAAACAGTCCTCGACGCCATGCTCGCCGCCGACGCCGCCGGCAATGCAAGGAAGACCGGCCGTTAACCCGCCCATTGGCAACGCGGCGGCAACGACGCCTGCCCGGCCGGCAACCCCCTTTCTGCCGCACATTCCGTCAGCGGCGAACCGGGAATCGCAAAGCAGGGTTCTTCCCGGCTCCCGCTGAATCGGAATGCCTGATCGGTTGTTCCGCACGCCCTCGTGATCATTCCGGGATTCCAGCGCCCGCGTAATTGGCAATGCTGCTCAGACTTGTCCGATGGGGGCAATATCACCCGCACTTCCTTGAGCCCGCCGGGCAATCAATCCTGCCGGTTAACCATGTTTATTGATAGGCATTCCTGCATTTTATTGAATTATCCGCGCAGCTTTGGGTAGGCTATTGCCTCGCAACTCCGGGTATGAAGTAGGTGCCCGGGTTCACATCATGTTCAAACCGAACGGAAAACCCTCATCATGGCCAAGCGCAGAAGTCTATCTTTCGCCATCCTTGGAATCCTTTCACTGGCGCTGCTGGGAAGCGCGCCCTCCCGGGCTGCGACGCCTTCCACCATCAATATTCATGGCCAGTTGCTGAATGCGGCAGGGCAGCCGCTTGCCGGAGACCGGGCCTGGCAGGTCCGGTTCTTTGACGCCCAGACGGGCGGAACCCAGCTTGGCTCAACCCTGACGGGTACGGTCACGGTGTCGGCGCAGGGCGTGTTTGACATTCCGGTCGCGCCCCCGCAGCAGGTGCTGTTGTCCGCACAGCCCTGGTACGAACTGGCGGTCGATGGCACGCCCACGCCAAACGGAGTGGACAACGACGACGTGTTTCCGCAGCGTGTTGCCATAAACAGCGTGCCTTTTGCGCTGGAAGCGGGCCATATTGCCCTGTCCGGAGTGGGTGCCGGAACGGTGAGCGACACCGAGTTCTCCGCATTGGACGGAATCACCGGCGGCATTCAGTCACAGCTTAATCTCAAGGCCAATGCCGCGGACGTGTACACCAAGACCGCCGCGGACACCGCCATTGCGGCCAAGGCCAACAAGGCGGATGTGTACACCAAAACCGAGGCGGACGGAAAACAATTCTCATGGACCGCGGTGAGCGGCGGCGATGTCCAGGCCGCGGCCAATCACGGTTATATCGTCACGGATACCGCCCGGCGTTCAGTTGTCCTGCCCGCGTCGGACAGTGTCGCCGTGGGCGATATCATCCGGATAACGGGTGCGGGAGCGGGCGGCTGGCGCCTCGCGCAAAACAGCGCACAGCAAGTGCTCACGGGTTCTCTTCAGATTCAGAACACCTCCAAGGACTGGCTGAAATATGCGGACACTTCCACATGGCGCTTCATAGCAGCCTCTTCCGACGGCAGAAGACTCGCGGCATGCGCTTCGTCCGGACAGATCAACCTCTCCACCGATTGCGGAGCCACCTGGACACCTTGCGGCCCCTCCGGCCTGGATTGGAGATGCATCGCATCCTCCGCCGACGGCCAGAAGCTGGTTGCCGGCGCATACGGGGGCAAACTCTACACCTCCGCCGATTCCGGCGCGACATGGACCGCGCGCGGCGCGGAAAATTACTGGATGCATCTTGCCTGCTCCGATGACGGCGCCATTGTCTATGCCTCCACCAACGGGGACAAGATGTATGTCTCCACCGATTCCGGCGCCACCTGGACCCAGCACGGCTACACCGATCCCGATCCCTATGCCTGGACATCCGTGGCCGCCTCTTCCGACGGCACCAAAGCCGTTTCAGTCGGCGGCGGACATGTCCTGTTCTCCGCCGATTCGGGCAATACATGGACTGCCTCCGGCACCGCTCCCTACAGGGGTTGGGAGCCCCTCGCGGCGTCCGGCGACCTCACAAAGATCGTGGCAGGCGTGTGGGAAGGCAGCCTCTTCACCTCCACCGATTCCGGCGCCACCTGGACGGAGACAGGCATCACAAACAAATGGGTGGATATCGCCTGCTCATCCGACGGCACAAAATTCATTGCCGTCGCCTATCCCGGCCAAGCCTACATGTCCACCGACTCCGGCATCACTTGGAAGGCATGCGCGGGCAACACCAACTGGTTCGGCGTAACCGCCTCCGGCGACTTCAGCGTGCTTGCAGCCACTGCGGAAAGTGACGGGATATACCGCTACACCGCCACCATGACGCAAAGCACCCCGGGCACCGCAGGCGCCCTCTCCGGCGGCGCCAACACCGCGGTGGAACTCCAGTACATCGGCGGCGGCACCTTCATGCCAATCAGCCATGAAGGCACCCTGGCCGCAAATTAACCGTTCACCGGACCGGCATCTGGAAGGAATACCTTTCCCTTTCCAGACAGCCCGCACGTCCGGAGAAGAGGAATATCGTTATGGCAAAATACTTCACGCGCCGCGCCGCGCCGACAGGAACAGCCCGGTGCATACCGGCCCTGATCGCCGTGCTGCTGCCGGCACTGTCCGCCTGGACGGGAATGCCCGCCGCACAAGCCGCAAACATCAGCACCCAGGGTGCTTCGCTGGTCCTGTCCGTCCCGGATTACTGGTCGGGCACGGGCCAAACCAGCAGCGCGGGCGTCAGGGTGGTCGCCGTGGGAACCAACGGCGCGGCACCCCGGCAAAACTCCGCCGACGGCGCCACGCTTGCTCTTCATCCAATGGTGCTGCCCGCGGCGGAAGCGGGCACCGTGGCCGTGCCCGCGGTCACCGGACTTTCCCAGACGGCAGCCGCAACGGCGCTCGCCAGTGCGGGACTTGTCGCGGGCGGAATCAGCCAAGCCTATCACGCGACCATTCCCGCCGGCGGCGTCATTGCACAAAACCCGGTTGCGGGCGCGTTCGTCGCGCCGGGCACCGCCGTGGCCTTGACCGTGTCCAAGGGACCCGCACCGGCCGAGGGCGAGTTGGAAGGAGAAGGCGAACCGCAAACCGAGGGCGAATCCGAGGGTGAACCGGTCACGCCGCCCACTGCCGAAGAAGCCAGAACCCAGATCGCCGCGGCCATCGACACCGTGGACAGCAACGGCGACGGACTGGTCAGCTTTACCGAGGCCGTGGCCGCCCTGCCGGGGATCACCCGGACCGTGTTTGACCAATTGGACATCAACGGTGACGGCAGCCTGGACAGCACCGAGCTGGGTATCGATCAGGCCTCCGGCTGCAACTGCAGCAAGGGATTTATGACGCCCGGCGCGCTGAAACACAGCCTAAGCGACCTGTTCATGGGCGGCCTCACCCTGATATCGCTGCTGGCATTGTCCAGAAGAACGCCGTAGCCCGCAGACCCGGCGTCTCGATTGGCTTGGAAAAAGCGGCAGGCCCCCGCCCCGGCGTGTCTTCCGGGCAAATGTTCGGGCTGTCCCACACGGACCGGTTGGCACCCGGTGGGACAGCCCGATTCAATTGCATCGTCGATGTCTGAATGGAGGACTACGGTCTCCGCTGTCCGGACAGGGAAACGAACAACGTCAGGCTCAGCCCTGCCAGGAACAAATCGCCAAGATTCTTAAAGAATCCGCTTGGCGTGCTCTTAAGGCTGCTGCAGCCGGAGCTTTCCCAGCAACCGCTGATATCAAGAGCGGCCTTCAACTCATCGCTGGTCAACTCTCCGTCACTATTCGCGTCCAATTCGTCGTACTGGTCCTGGGTCAAACCGGCAACCCGCGCAACTGATTCGGAGTAACTCAGCACATCATCACCGTTTGTGTCGGATTCGGAGAAGGTATCCAGCAGGGTCTGGGCAGCCGTGGCCAAATCAGGCTTGGTTTCACCCTCAACCTGGGTTTCACCCTCAACCTGGGTTTCGCCCTCGACCGAGGTCTCGCCCTCAACCTGGGTTTCACCCTCGACCTGTGTCTCGCCTTCAACCTGAGTTTCACCCTCGGTCACCGGGGGTTCACCTTCCATAACCGGGGGTTCACCTTCCATAACCGGGGGCTCGCCCTCGAAGGCCGGGGGTTCACCTTCCATAACCGGGGGCTCGCCCTCGAAGACCGGGGGTTCACCCTCAAAGGCCGGAGGCTCGCCCTCAACCTGCGCCTCACCCTCACCCTCGCTTTCTCCTTCGGCGGCCGTCGTCTCCTCTGGGATCAATTGTCCGCCATTGACCAGGGCGTACGTCAATCCGCCAAGATAGGCGTCTGTGGATGCGTTGACGTCGTAATAGACGTTGAATCCGTTGCCAACGATGTTGGCAACAGCCGTTCCGGAGATTCCGGCACTGTCATTCAGACCGTCGAGATGGGAGTCTGCGGTTACTGTCCAGGTGCTCGACGCATCCAGAGCGAGCACCACAGACTTGCCCGTGTTTGCGTTGTCAATCGCACCCGTCAGCGACGAGCTGTTCTGCAGCGTTGCCGAAATCGTGCTGATGGCGTCGATCACCACGTTGCCGGCCAGCGTCTGTCCGTCGGCGGTAAAGGTCACCTTGCCGCCGTTCGCGCCCGAGGTGCCCCACCTGGTGGTGCCGCAGGCAGTCAGAAGCGTTCCCGAAACGGCCGAGGTTTGCACGCCTTTCAACTCGATGGCGGTATCTGTGTTCGTAACAAAAAAGAGCGAGCCAACCGGGGCGGCAAGGGAGCCGCCGTTCATGCTGAACTCGGCCGTACCCACATCGGCGTCGCCGGACATGCTTTGCATGATGAGCGCGCCGCCGTAGTCCGACTGCCCCCCGGAAAGACTCGTGTTGGTCAGCACGACCTGGTTCTTGCCCTCGATCACAGCACCTTCGGAACCTGTGGCGGTAATCGCGGCCCCGGTGACCGTAATCTTGCCCGTGGAATAAATACCCGGCGAATCCTTCCCCGAAGTGTTCATCGTTCCGCCGGTTACGGTAAGGGTTCCACTCCCGCGATCCGTGGCGATTGCGGCCGAATTCTTCCCAATTGTCGTCATGTTCACGTTGTCCGCAGTAATGGTGCCGCCGCCGCTGGCCATAATACCGTGCGCCAGTGAACCGGTGCAGTTGATGGTTCCGCCGGTCATTGATATGACCCCCGTGCCGTAGGCGAAAACACCGTTTGCGCCGGAACCGCTCGTGTCCACGGCGCAGCCCGTCAGGTTGATTGTCCCGCCCGACTTCGCGAGCACCCCCGCGTTAAGCCCGTAAAAGCTGCTGCTGTCACCGGAAGACGTGTTTCCGGTGGTTGTTACGGTCGAATTGGAGAGCGAAAGCGTTCCGCCGGTGACAAGCACGCCCGATTCGTCCTGGCTGTCCGCCGTATACGCCTGGCCGCTTAAGCTGACGTCGCCGCTGCTTTGCGTGTAACTGCCCGCGTGCGCGGACAGCGCGGACAGAACAGCCGCCATGATCCCTATCGAAAACCGAATCCCCATGCCTGACGGAACAGGTCCGCCATTCGCCACCGGCAACTTGATATTCATGACCGTCTCCCTTTCTGGCGGCATTTTCACCGCCCCGGACGCGAACAGCCGCCCACACGTTCGGCAGGGCTCGCTTCGGGCAGTTCCTGGACCGCAACAGTGCCACCGCATGCAATATATCGCCCGATCATTACGGCGAGCCATACAGAAAGATTAAGTTTTCGTAATCTCCCCCCCCCTGGAGCAGGCCTCCGGCCGAATGCAGGCACAGGCCTGCGGTCCGACTAACATTCCGCCCCGCAACGGGTTAAACTGGATATCTCACCACCCGCTGTAGTGCGCCCACAACTCTTTGCAGGGCAAATTTTTGCCAAGATCAGCGCAGGACGAACTGTTGTTGCACGCCAAACGTGGCGGTGCCCGTGTTTAGCCCGCTTCAGCGGGCTCCTCTTTGCCCCCGGCTTCAGCCGGGG
>CAZOMH010000081.1:0-11151 GCA_964580415.1 uncultured Nitrospirales bacterium | reverse complement strand
CGGCGATCATGTCAGGGAATTGTCCGGCGGCGCCCGCGACACCACCAACAACCGCATGGAACTGACCGCCGCCATCCAGGCACTTTCAATTCTCAAACGGCCCTGCCGGATTCAGTTGTACACCGACTCGGAGTACGTCAAGAGGGGCATCACCGAGTGGATGGCGGGATGGAAAAAGAAAAACTGGATTCGCCGGGAGGGGCCCGTCAAGAACGTCGATTTGTGGAAACAGTTGGATGCGCTCGCGGTGAAACACGACATTGACTGGAGATGGGTGAGGGGGCACACTGGAAACACGTATAATGAACGGTGCGACGAACTGGCCGCCGCGGCCATTCAGGCGGTGCGGCGGTCCGGCGCGGACACGATTGCGGACGGACGCGCCGGGGGCCGTCAGGCCGTGGAGAAAAGTTAGGGCAGTATGAAATCGCAGGACGCCAGCCTGAAGGGTGCGCGGCGCGCCGATGTGCAGCGGCGCGTGACCTTCTTTGTCATCCCGGTGTTGATCGGGCTGGGCGGAGTCGTCTTTTCCCAGCAGTTTCGCAGCCCGTTGTGGCGCTGGATAACGGTCATCATCTCCCTCGCCCTGCCCATCTACGCCGGCGGAAACCTGCTGGCCCGCTTTCATACCAGCCGCCTGGAACGCCTTGCCATGCTCTCGGGCGTGCTTATGCTCATTTTGGGGGCCGTATTCAGCGTTTCCGGGCTCGCAGGCGTCGTGCTCGGTGATTTCATGGATTTCGAGGGGGTGGCCGCCGCGTCCCGCATTATCGGTTTGGGCAGTCTCTTTCTCGGGCTCTTTGTGGTGCTCTTCAGCGTGTCAAGCACCGGAGAGGACACGGCCGAGCTTGCGGAACGCTTCCGGCTGCTGGCCGAACAGATTTCTGAAGGATTTGTCCTGAGCACCGCCGACGGCACGGTGTGCCTTGTCAACCAGCGGCTGCTCGACATGTTTGGGGCCACCCGCGGCGAAGTCATCGGACGCAACGCCCGGGAACTGGCCGACCAGCTCAACATGATGCCCATCCACGACCAGCTCAAGAACCGCGCCCTGGGTGTCGTTTCGGAATACGAGGTCCACATTCAGGTGGACGGGCGCGAGAAGGTGCTCATGTTCAACGGCGCCCCCGTTTTCAACCGCCAGGGCCGCCACACCGCCACCATTGCAACCGTTCGCGACATGACCGAACTGGTCATGCTCACCCGCCGCGTCGAACAGTATGCCAAGGGGCTCCAGCAACTCGTCGAGGAACAGACCCGCAGGCTGCAGGCGTCCGAGGAACGTTTTCGCGGCCTGCTGCTGACCATGAACGAGGGCTTTCTCACCGTTGACGTCAATTACCGCATTCGGTTCGTCAATCACCGCGTGGGCGACCTGCTCAAACTGGGCGAGGCCGACATGACCGGCCGCGAGATATTCTCTTTTGTCGAGGACGCCAGCCGATCACGCCTGCTCAGCCTCCTCGCGCGCGCCTCGCAGCACAACGAAAAGGCGCTCCGCCAGGAAATCGAATTCATCGACGCCGAGGGGCGGCTGGTGCCCACCGTTGTCGCCGCGGCCGCCCTGCCCGAGGGCGGCGAGGACGAAAGCGGCCATTCGCTCGTCGTGACAGGCATCGCCGACATCAAACGCATGCAGCAAAAACTCGCCCTCCGCGCCCGCGAACTTGAGCGCGCCAATGAGGAACTGCGCATGCACGACCGCGCAAAGGACAGTTTCCTGTCCAATGTAAGCCATGAACTGCGCACCCCGCTGAGCACCATTCAGGGCTACATCGAAATGTTCGGCGCCGGTTCGCTCGGCCCCATGGCCGATGCCCAGGCAAGCGCGATCAAAGTGGTGGACCGCAATGTCGAGCGCCTGCTCGGGCTCATCAACGAGATGATCGAGTTCAGCCGCATGCAGATTCGCGGCATCCAGATCGTGCAGAATCTGTTCCGCCCCGACGCCGTCGCGAACGAGGCCGCCGCCGCCATCCATCCCGATGCGCTTGACAAGCAGATAGAAGTGTCCGTCGAAAGCGCAAACGCCCCCGCCTTTGTGTGGGCCGACCGCGACAAGATTGCCCAGGTTTTCGGAATCCTCCTCAACAACGCGGTCAAGTTCACCCCCCGCGGGGGGCGCATTCACCTGCTCGCGGAATTGTCCGGCGACCGGGACCTGGTTCTCGCCGTTTCCGATACGGGCATAGGCATAGACCCCGCGTTCCACCAGCGCGTCTTTGACCGCTTCTTTCAGGTGGACAGTTCCAAGACGCGCCAGTACGAGGGAACGGGCATAGGCCTTTCCATTGCAAAGAACATCGTCGAGGCCCACGGCGGCGCCATCGTCGTCACCAGCGCCCCCGGCGAGGGAACCCGTTTCACCGTGCGCCTGCCCGGCGCCGTCGCCCAGCCTTTGGGCGGGGAAGAGTCCCTGCGCGGCGTTGAACAGCTCCGGGTTCTCGCCGCCTCGGAGCGGGAAGAGTTCGGGGACGCGCTGCGCGCGCTCATCGGGCGCGGGGTCGCCGCAATCGAATGGTCGCCCAGCGGCTACCAGTGCGTGCGCAGGGCCGCCGCCGGGGACGTCGATTTGCTCCTGCTCAACGACGCCTCCTCCGATGTGCTCGGCAAGACCACCATGCGTCTGTTCCGCCAAAACCCCGCCACACAGCAAATTCCCGCGCTCGTGCTCACGACAGAGTCCGAATCGGACATCAAGGAGGTCCGGGGGCAGTGGACCGCCACCGACTTCGTCGTCAAGCCTTTCACCGGCGAGGCGCTTGTCGAATCCATCCGCAGGCTCATGGCCGGCGCGGTGGAGGAGGACCCCGTTGGACTTGGCGGGCCGCAGACGGCACATGCAATGAAGCGCTGCGTCTTCGTCGTCGATTCCGATCCCGGTCTGCTCGAATGGATGTCCACGGCCCTGAAATACCGCGATATTGGGTGCTTTTGCACAACAACGCCCCATGCCGCCGCCGACATGGCGCAGACGCTCCGGCCCGATGCCATCCTGCTCGACGGGGATGTGCCTCCCGCGCGCGTTGCAGATGCAATCAAAGTCTTCCGCGACTGCGCGTCCACCCATGTCACCCCCGTGTACATGATGACCGGCGTGGGCAAACCGGAATTTGACCGGCTTGATGTGGCCGGTGTGCTCCACAAACCGTTTAGCATTAACGAAATAACCGATATTATCGGCGTCTCCCGGTAGGCGGGACGCCTGCGTTCAGGAAGGTATGCGAATCATGATGTTGTTTGTCAGCCTGCAAATCGCACTGCTCAGTGTTGCGGCAGCTCCGGCTGCCGCCGCCCCCCCCGCCGTCGCGGACGCGGAGTATTACGCCGCCCTGCCCGAGAGTTACTACTGCATTGAGGCGGGCTCGGGCGCTGTTCTTGACGAGAGCAACGCGGACGCCCAGAGACCCCCGGCCAGCATGATTAAGATGATGCTCATGCTGATGGTCGACGAGGGGGCCGGGGCCGGCCGCTGGAATTACGAAACCCCTGTCGTGGTCACAAAGAATGCGGAGAACATGGGCGGAACGCAGGTGTATCTCAAGGCGGGCGAGACCTACGCGCTCGGCCAGCTCATGCCCGCCATTGCCGTCGCATCCGCAAACGACGCGGCAATGGCCGTGGCGGAGGCATTGTGGGGGGGGAAGGATGCCTACATTGAAGTCATGAACAAACGCGCCCGGGAATTGGGCATGACCCAGTCAAAATTTAACAGCGTTCACGGCCTGCCCCCCGCCAAAGGCCAGGACTTCGACGTGACCACGGCGAAGGACATGGCGCGGCTTGCGCAGGAGTGCGTCAAGCATTCCCAGATTCTGGAATGGACCTCGCAAAAGGAACTGACCTTCCGCCCGGGCGACGGTCCAAAACAAAGCACCAACAAGCTCCTCGGGGTCGTTGCCGGTGTGGACGGACTCAAGACCGGATTTATCCGTGCGGCGGGTTTCTGCATTACCGTGACGGCCAAGCGCGACGGCATCCGCCTCATTGCCGTGGTCATGGGCGACACCAAACACGAACGCTCCCAACGCGCCCAGGAACTGCTCGAGACATGCTTCAAGAAGATGAAACGCGTTAAACCCGTGGCGGCCGGTGCGGCCATAGGAAAACCCATTCTCGTGACCAACGGGGTGGTCAACAGCGTGGGCGTTCTGTCCAAGGGTTCCCTCGAGGCGGTCGTCCGCACCGAGGATGAAAAGAACCTCCAGCTCGAAGTGTCCGTTCCCACGGAAATCAAGGCGCCCATTCCCGCCGGAGCAACCATCGGCAAGCTGAGCCTGAAACTCGGGGATACCCTCTACGGCGAAACAGAACTGGTGACGGCCTCCGCAGTCGAGGCAAAGGGACTCTGGCGTCGCATGGGCGAGTGGACCGGGCTGAAGTGAACCGGGGCGCAGGGGGACTGACCATGACAGTGCTGACATCGCTGGTCCTTGCCGGATGCGCCGGTGTCGGTGAAAAGCCTGTCTTCAACTATTGCCTTGGCACCCAGACCTTTTCTCCCAAATATCACCTTACTGAAGAGACCCGGCTCCTGGAAACGGCCCGGGCCATGATGGATATGGGCTCGAATGTCATCAAGTTCGAGGCCGGCGCCGGCGCCCCCGCGGCCTACCGCCTTCCGCCCAATCCCGGCATAAAGACACTGAAAGACCTCTTCGCGCTCGACCCGTCCTATCGGGCCGTTATGGACATGCCCTTCGACTATTATCTGATTTGGGCCTACCCGTTCGGCACGGCCAAATCCTGCCGCGAATCATGGAACGAAGAGGAACGCCGGCGCGAATACGGGGAGATGTACGAATTCACCCGGTACCTGCTGGAAACCTTCTCCGGAACAGGCAAGACGTTTCTCTTGGGCCACTGGGAGGGGGACTGGGTGCTCCTCGGCGGGTATGACGCCGGCGCCGAACCAAAGCCCGAATCCGTTTCCGGCATGATCGACTGGCTCAATCTGCGGCAGAAAGCTGTCGATGACGCCCTTCGCGACACGCCCCATCACGGCGTCAGGGTGTTTCACTACACCGAAGTGAACCTTGTTCAAAAGGCCATCGCCGGCCGCGCCGCCGTGTGCAGCAGCGTCCTGCCGCGCACCAATGTGGACCTGGTCTCCTACTCCGGTTACGACTCGCTCGATCTCGCCAGGGGCTTTCCCGAAATGCGGACCCGCCTGAAGGCCGCCCTTGACTATATCGCCGCAAAACTGCCGCACAAGGAACTCGACTGGAACGCCCCCCGCGTTTTCATCGGCGAGTATGGATTCCCCATCCGCCGGGTGCATACGCCCGAGGCGCAGGAGGAGGCATCCCGTGAAGTCATTCGCGCGGGGCTCGAATGGGAATGCCCCTTCATTCTCTACTGGCAGATGTACGACAACGAGATGGAGGAGGGCGGTGAAAAGACCAGCGGTTTCTGGATGATTGACAACCGCGGCGTGGTCCAGCCCGTCTATCACCTGCACCGGCGGTGCATCGCCCGCGGCCGCGAATGGTGTTCCCTCTTCCGGCGCGCCCATTTCCGCCCGCCCACCCATGCCGAGTATTGCCGGGCCGCGCTACAGTGGCTCGATGAGTCCGGTGAGGCGTCGCACAAGGAGTAAACCCGATTATGCTCTCCTGCATGGCACTTTGCCTGTTCTCCGCATTGGCCGTCCCCGAAGTACCCACGCCCGCAGAAAAGGACATTCTGGTCGGCATCAACTACTTCGCCGGGTGGTGGGAGCCGATGCCGAACAAGTGGCACGGCGTTGACGGCGCCGACTGGCGGCCAAAATTCCCGCAGCGCGTGCCCCTGCTCGGTGAATTCAACAACCAGGCCACCATGGACCGCGAGATCAAGGCCGCCGCCGGCCACGGCGTCGATTTCTTCGCCATCCTCTGGTACTACAACGGCAGGACGGGGGAGAGGGAACCCAATGCGCGTTGCCTCGACCGGGGGGTGCTCGACTTCATGCAATCAAGCGAAAGCGCGCGCATGAAGTTCTACGTCGAATTCTGCAACCATCCGCCTTATGAAGTCGCCACCGATACGGACTGGCAGGACTGCATCCGGTTCTGGATCACCTGTTTCCGCCATCCCAGCTATCTGCGTGTTGACGGCAAACTCGTCTTCAAGGTGCATGGCGGCCACTACTTTGTCATGCAGAACGACAAGGACCTCGCCAAGTGCAAGGTTAAGCTCGATGAACTGCGCACCGCCGTGCGCGATGCCGGGCTGGGGGAGATGCTCATCGGTTGTGGCGTGGGCGGACCAGAATCCATTTTCCCCGAACATTGGGCGGCGAAGCTCTTCGACTTCACCGCCACCTATATGGATTTGCCGCAGCAGGAGCAGCGGGCCGAGGACTATCCCTTCTCCGACCTGGAAAGGTTCACCGAAGAGGGCCGCATTAAACACTTCAACGACCCCGTCCCATATATGCCCTACGTGGCCGCCGGATGGAATCCCCGTCCCTGGCTGGACAAACGCCCCTGCTACACCTTCCCCAACAGGGAGGAGTGGATTGCCGCACTGCAGAGCGTCAAGAAAGACCTCCTCGCCCAGCCCAAACTGGGCCTGCCTGGCGGGTTCAAAGCCTTCACCATCTACGCATGGAACGAGTTCGGCGAGGGCGGCATCGTCGCCCCCACCCAGGGCGACCAGTATATGAAACTGGAAGGGATTAAGGCGGCCTTTGGGGGCAAGTAGGCCGCCCATATTGGCGTGTCGATTTTGCG
Source organism: uncultured Nitrospirales bacterium (assembly GCA_964580415.1). GTDB lineage: Bacteria > Hydrogenedentota > Hydrogenedentia > Hydrogenedentales > CAITNO01 > CAITNO01. The sequence continues at coordinate 4,435 of CAZOMH010000081.1, read as the reverse complement.
ATGGCGCAACGGTGCGACTTGCCATTTCGTAGGAGGGTGCGCGAAAATAAAACACGCGCACGGAGCCTAATCGCCAAAACATCCCGCCATTCGGCAGGAGGGAAGAAACCATGGACACCGCATATGTGCACGGCTATCATGATCGGGAGAACCTGCGCCTGCAGGATCAGGCGTCCACACTGGTTGAACTGCTCCATGCCGACACCGTCTATCCGGCTGGAAGCCGCATTCTTGAGGCCGGTTGCGGGGTGGGTGCGCAGACGCTCACCCTCGCCGCGAACAGCCCCAACGCGCTGATTACTTCGGTCGACTTATCCGAAACATCCGTCGCAGAGGCACGGCGCAAAGTGGAGGCGGCGGGTTTAACGAATGTGCTGTTTGAACAGGGGGACATCTTCCATCTGCCCTTTGGGCCAGACGCCTTCGACCACATCTTTGTCTGTTTTGTCCTGGAGCACCTGCCCCATCCAGTGGATGCGCTGCGCACACTGAGGGGACATTTGCGGCCGGGCGGTTCCATCACTGTCATCGAAGGGGACCATGGCTCCGCCTATTTTTATCCCGAAAGCGACGCCGCCCAGCGGGCGATCCAGTGCCAGGTGGATCTGCAGAAACGGGCCGGCGGAAACGCGATGATTGGCAGGGCCCTGTTTCCCCTGTTGTGCGAAGCCGGTTACGCCGGTGTGCGGGTGTCCCCCCGGATGGTGTATGTCGACGATAGCAGGCCCGAGCTGGTGGAAGGATTTACAAAGAAGACCTTCACCGCCATGATCGAGGGTGTCCGCGACGCGGCCCTTCAGGCAGGCCTGATTAAAGAGCCGCAGTTTGATGAGGGAATCCGGGACCTCTATCAAACCGCGGCGCCAAACGGTGTGTTCTGTTACACCTTCTTTAAAGCCGTTGGGACGAAGTAGTTGGTTGAAAGCCTCTGTCGTGGAATAGGCCCGTGTCTGCTGCTCAGTAGGGATAAGTGCCGTTCCGGCGGCTGGATCTTCCAGCCCAATAAATGATTAAGGGCATAAACGGGGCATAAACGGGGACAGTCACCTGTTAAAAGGATGGCCGTCCCGCTGTATAGATACGCATTCCCGTTGCAGCCAGCCTCATACAATTGAGTGCGGTGGCCATGCCAACGCTCTTCTTTGCCGGGGAGATGCCCCGGCGGCGAGTCAGCAAAGTCTCCGCAACGTTCTTCTCATCTCCATCCCATAGGTCCCATGCGTCCCATAAGTCCCAGTTCCGGAAAACCTCTATTGCTGCCTACTCCGCCTTCACCGGTATTGCCCCCCGGACCTCGTCTTCCTGCAACCCGATCTGTTCCAGCGGAAGCTGCTGGAATCCCAGCGCCAGCGCCGGCGACTCCGGTTTCAGGTGGTAGTCGCCCGCCGCGGCGTTCACGAAAAGCGGGTCCTGGTCGAGCAGGCATAAACGGGGACAGTCACCTGTTAAAAGGATGGCTGTCCCGCTGTATAGATACGCATCCTCGTTGCAGCCAGCCTCATACAATTGAGTGCGGTGGCTATGCCAACGCTCTTCTTTGCCGGGGAGATGCCCCGGCGGCGAGTCAGCAAAGTCTCCGCAACGTTCTTCTCATCTCCATCCCATAGGTCCCATGCGTCCCATAAGTCCCAGTTCCGGAAAACCTCTATTGCTGCCTACTCCGCCTTCACCGGTATTGCCCCCCGGACCTCGTCTTCCTGCAACCCGATCTGTTCCAGCGGAAGCTGCTGGAATCCCAGCGCCAGCGCCGGTGATTCGGGCTTGAGGTGGTAGTCGCCCGCCGCGGCGTTCACGAAAAGCGGGTCCTGGTCGAGCAGGTTGTTCTCCATGGTCAGCAACGGTCGGGCCTGTTCTTCTATGTTGTCCCACTTGCCACCCACGCAGATGTTTCGCGAAATGGTGTTGCCCTTGGGCGCCTTCGGCTCGTCCTCAATGATTCCAACGAGCTTCGGATACTTTTCGCTGTAGGGCGGCTTGTTGTAGGCGATGCCCGAGATGGTGCCCTTTTCGCCGGCTTCCTTGATCCATTCGTCGGCATGGTAGGCGGCCCAGCCCAGCGCGCGCGCGTCAATGTGCAGTGCCGGATTGCAGTCAACAAAAATGTTGTTCACAACCGAGCAGTCGCGCCCCCCGCCGATGAACGCCGCCATGGTCACGTTCTTGAACAGGTTGCCTGTGATGTCCGCCGAGGCGAACATGTCGTCCAGATACACGCCCACGCAGCCCTTGTTCTGGAAACCGCTGATGTCGTGCAGGAAGTTGTTGCGGATGATGTTGCCGCGCATGGTCCAGTTTCGGCCCGCGTAGATGGCCCCCGCGTCGTTGGACTCGGTGCAGACGTGGTGAATCTCGTTGAACTCAATCACATGATCGTTGCCGCCGAACTGTATCGCCATGTGCGGCGCGTCATGGATCAGGTTGTGCGCGATGCGGTTGCCCGCGCCGTTCATGCTCACCGCGCTCTGGTACATCCGGCTCCACCGGCCCCAGTGGTGAATGTGGTTGTTGTCCGCGAAGAGCCCCGCCGGGGCCAGTGTGGTGCGGTCGCCGCCGTCAATGCTTATGCCGCCCTTGCCGAGCGCGTAAAGCTCGCAGCCGGCCACGCCGCTGTTCGTGCCGCCGCCCACCGACACCGCGTTGCCGCCGATATTGCGCAGGGTGCAGCCTTCCAAACGGCAGCCCGTGCCGTTGGCAATGGTCACCGCGGTGGAACGGGAGGCCTCAAACACAAGCCCCCGCAGCGACAGGTTCGCGGCGTCCTTCATGGTCACCAGTGTCGGGAGCACGGAAACCACCACGTCCTCCGGACCCGGCGCGGCCGGTGGCCAGAAATACAGGATGCCCTTTTCCCGGTCCAGGTACCATTCGCCCGGTGTGTCCAGTTCGGCCAGCACATTGAACGCGTAATACCACTGTCCCTTGCGGTAGCCGTAGTTGTGGTAGGGTTCGGCCAGTGTGATGGTCGAGGTCGCGGGGTCTATGGACGCAATCTTTTCCCGCTGATCCGACCAGTCCCAGAACCAGTACCCGTGCAGCCAGGCATCCTTCTCGCCAATCCACCGGCTCGGCCGGTCGCCGTCATAGATGATCTTGCCCGTTTTGCTGCCCTTGATCCCGTGTATCTGATGATCGTCGGGAACGGCCAGGTCCTTGATGTTCACAAAGCCCTCATTGGGCCAGCGCGACAGCGTCATGGGTTTGTCCTGAAAGAACACCTCCACACCGCCGTCGTTGGGCGCGCCGAAATCGGCAATGCCCAACGCCTTCAAATCGGCCTGCATGATGGCTGCCCGCGCCTCCGGCAATATCCGCTCCAGAATGGCCGGGTCCGAAACCGGCTCAAAAGCGGGCACGCGCACGCCGCCGGTCAGAAACACTCTTTCCCCGGCCTGGGCCGCGTAGCATACCGGCGATTCGGCCGTGCCCGAATCTTCCGCCGTAAACTCCAGCGTCTTCCGCATCGCATAGCGGCCGCCGCGCAGCACCACCCGCACGCCGCCCGCGGGAAGCGGGCCGGCCTGCTTCATCGTGCGGACGGCATCGCGCGCCCGTTCAATCGTGATGAACGGTCCGTCCGACGAAAACTCGTTGGGCGCGGCCAGCGTGCCCGTCCAGGCGTCGTTGCCGTCCTGGGACACGTACAGGGTCGCACCGGGCTCCGCCGCCCCCGCCCAGGGACAGGACGCCAGAAAACCCACGACAAGCGCTGTGGCGAAGATTGCGATAAAGAGACGCATGATGTTCGATACTCCTGTCGTCAGATACGCTTGTACGTGAAAAATGCCCAGCCCGGTTTCAGCGGGATGGCCACGGGCAGTCCCTTGTCCAGCAGATCGGCACCGGCCATTTCCACCGTCTCGCCCGGATTCAGCGGCGAGGCGGGCGAGACACGGTAGCGCGCCCCGGCATCGAGCCCGTGCAGCGGCAACTGCGCCGACTCAAAGGGGCATGCTTCGCGGCGGAACACCTGAACCAGGCCCTCGCCTGCCTCGGGCCGGTCAAACTGCCACCCAATCCACTGGTCCGCGGCAAGGCTGTACGGCGTAATCGGATAGTAGTCCCCAAAATAATTCGGCGCAAACGCCTTCCACTCGTCCACGATCCCCCGGATGCCCGCAAAGTCAATCTTGTCGTCGCGCTGGTCCCAGCACGCCGTCTGGCTCGGGCACAGAATGCTCCGGATCAGGTACGGGTCGGTCTTGGAAGAACCCGTGCCGTGGAACGGGAACCACTCCGACAGGGTCCAAGTGTGGCATTGGTTGCCGGTCGGCTCCATAATGTAGTCGCTGCGCAGCAGCGGCACCGCCCGGCGCAGGGTTTCCAAATCGTTGCGGCGCCCGCCGCTGGCGCAGGAATCGATCACCATGCCCGGATGGCGCTTTATAAGCGCATCCCAGTAGGCCAGATAGCCCTCCACGTGCCGAATCTCGGTGAT
>CAZOMH010000080.1:0-11206 GCA_964580415.1 uncultured Nitrospirales bacterium | reverse complement strand
GACGAGGGTGTCAATGTCGGGCATGATGGACACGAACCTGGCCTCGCCGTCTATGCAGATCGTCGGGATGTTCTTCACGCCAAGACGGCACATCATGCCCACACCGTTGCGGTTCTTTATCTTGTGCTCATGCACATGCACCGGCACGCTGGCGCGTTCGGCCGCGCGCACGGCCGCGTCCACCATGTACTGGCAGGGCGCGCAGGCGCTGGAGTCGAGTGTGATGCAGTCGATAACCACCGCCTCTTCGGTGGCGTAGTCGGGCAGCACGATATCCTCAAAGCTGTCGACGGCACTGGCCCTCGCGGAGACGCGGGCCACATCGCGCTGGTAGGGGTCGAGCGCCATGGACGCCACGGCACGCAGGTTGGCCTCGGGCGTGGCGTAGGGCAAATCACAGCCCGGCGCGAGGATGAATCCCGGTCCGAGGCCCTCGTCCATGCAGCGGATGGCGTCGAGTTTCGCGTCGTCCTCGCTGCCCAGCAGCAGCACGGTGGTCAGGCGGATGTTGCCGCCGTAGGATTTGCGGAAACGGGCCGCGTGCTCGCGCAGCTGCACGAGCGGGATGTTTTCGTCGATGGACACATTGTCGCAGCGCGTGCGGCACATGACCTCAAGGTTGCGCGTGGCGTCGCCGCACACGAACAGCGACGAGAACCCGCCCTTGCCGCGGACCGCGTCGAACACCTTGTTGACGTGGGGACTGACGAACTCGTCGAAGTGCTCCGACGATATCTGGCTGGTCATCGGATCGACCACGGCGACCACGTCGGCGCCGTTGCGCAGGTAGAAGCCCGCGGCGGCGACGGCAACGTCGGCGCACCAGTCCATGGCCGATTTCACCCCGTCGGGGTCGGTGAGCATGTCAAGAAAGAGCTCGCTGCCGCGCAGGTGCGACAGCAGCGTGAACGGACCGGTGATCAGGCCGTACAGTGCGATGTTGTGTCCCAATGTCGCGGCCAGACGGCGCGAGGCCTCGCGCACGACGGGATAGCGGCCCGCGTTGAAATCGAGCGGCGGCAGATGCACCGCATCGGCGCTGGTCTTCAACGGGTGGGTGATCACCGACGGGGGCACGTCGTCGGCCCAGGCCAGTTCACAGCCCAGCGCCTCCGCCTCCAACTGCAAATCGAACACGATGGGCAGCCCGTCGGGCCGGTACAGTTCGGCCGCGCGTGTCTGGCCCTGAACAATGAGGTCTGCCGACTTGAGGAATTCCGTGGAGGACACGCCCAGCAAGAACGCGCCATGGACACCCACAAAGGGCACCCAGGGGGCGCGGGACACCGTTTCGCGCCGCAGCGCGGCGAAGACCAATTCCTTGCCGGTAATCATATTGCGTGCCCCAGTTTGCCAAGGTGACTTTCTCGGACGGCAGGCATAAGGGTAATGGAATGCGGCGTGCAGGGCAAATCTCCATGCGGGACGGTTGCTGTATGTGGGACAGCCGCCCCCGGCTGTCACTCCTTTGGCTTTATGTGGGACAGCCGCCCCCGGCTGTCACTCCTTGGCTGTATGTGGGACAGCCGCCCCCGGCTGTCAATCCTTGGCTGTATGTGGGACAGCCGCCCCCGGCTGTCAATCCTTGGCGCTACTCGCGAGCCGACAGCCCCGGGAGCGGCTGTCCATAAGGCCGACAGCCGGGGGCGGCTGTCCTACATAAAGCGGTGTCCCACGCTCTCTGCACCGCACACGGCCCTCGTCATGACCCGATCACCACGCGAATGGCCTCCCGGTGCTGTTCGATGAGCGCCTGCTCGTCGGGCCAAAACATGTCGGGCAGTGCGTCCAGGGGAAACCAGTCCATGCCGGGATGGTGTTCGAGGTCCTTGATTTCTCCCCGCACCTGTTTCGTCTCGAAGAGGAAATAGTGGATGATGGACCAGAATTTGCGCGCCGATTCGAGGCGCTCCAGTACGGCCAACTCGTGATACAGGGTAAGGTCGGTCAGTCCAACCTCTTCCTCGATTTCCCGGCGGGCGGCCGTTTCGAGGTCCTCGCCGGAATCCACGCCGCCCTTGGGCAGCACCCAGCCGTCGATATCCACCTCGCGCGCCAGCGCCACCAGCAGTCCCTCCGGAGCGCGGCGCACCACCACGCCGCCCGCGGTCAGGCGTTCGTATATGCCGCAGGGCTTGCAGTACCACGTGTGATCAATCTTCATATGCAATTAACCATGAAGGCCGTTATAGAAGGTCCGGGACTCGTGAAGGTGGCATGCCGCAAATGGTAAGGTCATTCGCATAAAGCATTTCCAATCACGGTCAGTCTTTGTTTTGTACAGGCATCCTGACCCATCCGCCGATCTTTTTCACATGAGGCAACCACTATTGGCCCACAAGGGAGCAACATTGGAAGATTGGCGACGTGAGAGCCCACCATATCAACACGAAGGCAAGGCAGCCCAAAGCAATAACCAATGAGGTGCCGATGCGTTTCCAGTCCTCGTCCGTGGGGGGGGCCTTTGCGGCATTAACGCGCCGAGCCAATAATTGGAGACCGCAAAGCGCAGCGGTCGCAACGCACACGATCGGGATCCACCAGAAGGTCATGAAATCGCTGACTATGAATACGCATCGTGCAGGAATCGGAAGTGCCTTGCCAAAGCTTGCGAATGCCCCTTTGAAAGTTGGTGCGATTAGCACCAGGGTCAAAACCACCGTTCCCCATACGCACACAACGGAGAACAGGTCAATCCATTGCCAAGCTTTAATGCGGCCCATGGGGAATGTCTTCTTCTATGGTTTGTTCTTCTCGTTCACAAACTTCAGCGGCGCCATATCCCATGCGTCCACGGAACGAACGGTTGCCGTGCCGCCCCTGGCGCAGAATTTTATGCCCTGCGCATCCGGGCTCTTGGGATAGATGACCTGGGTAATGCACTGCCGGCCGTTGGCGAAGACTTCGAGCATCGCCTTGTCGAGGAAGACGCGCAGCGTGAGCGGTTCGCCGGGCTTGAGCGCGAGCGGTGCCGTCGCGACATAAACCGGTGTCTTGTTGTCCGAGGCCTTCTTGCTGTTGTATCCGGTGAACACCAGTTCGTCGTAGGCCAGGTCGTCGCGAAGCGTTGATTTGGAAACGTCGATGCTGAGGGCCTGCTTCGCGGGGTCGTACCAGACGGCGGTTTCCTCTTTCCCGTCGGGTGTGCAGCGCACTTTCATCCCCACGGCCTTGGCGTCGCCGGGGTCGATCTCGACGGCCAGTTCCAGGCAGTCCCCCCGCACGCCGTCCAGCACGACCTCCTGGTCGGCTTTGACGGCGAGGTTTTCGGACCGGCGGGCATTGCCGCGCAGCGCCTCCAGTTCCGGCGCGGGCGTGATCAGCAGGCCGCCGTCCGGGTTGAGTGCGATGATACGGGGCAGGCTCTGGAAGCCGGAACCGGTGCGGTCCTGCGCGGGACGGATGCGCGGGTCGGTGACCCACGCCCAGATGACCCGGCGGCCCTTGTCGTCGAGCAGGCTTTCGGGCGCGAAGAACTGGGCACCCGGCCAGTTCATGCGGACATGCTGTTCGGGAAAGAACTTCTCGTTCTCATAGCGGCCGATATAGCAGCGCGCGCCGACCTTGTGGCTGATGCACATCAGGACGTGCTTGTCGCCCAATTTGAAGAAGTCGGGGCAGGAGCAGTCCTCATGCCGGAAGAACTCGGGCATGTCCGGGTCATTGGTGGTTTCAACGGTCCAGGTCAGATCCGGATGCTCGTAGAACGGGTGCAGCGGCTGCCAGGCAACCATGTCGGGGGATTTGCACAGGTACAGCGTGTCTTTCCCGTTGGGCAGCGTGTTTCCGCCGAGCAGGCAGTAGTACGTGTCACCGTCAAGCCAGAGATAGGGGTCCCAAACCTTGTACACGCCGTCGCCCGGTTCGCCCTTCTTGGGCACCGGAATAATCGGGTTCTTCGGATGCTTCTTCCAGCGGATCAGGCCGTCGTCCTCCGCCGTGGCGACGCACACCCCGGCGTCAATACCGAACCAGCACAGCATGGGCACGCCGTCCTTGTTGATGAACGCATTTCCACTGAATATGCCCGTGTCCGGGTCGCCCGGCGCGGGGACAAGTGTCGGGGGGTGGTAGGTCCAGTTGATCAGGTCCGAGCTCGACAGGTGCCCCCAGCAGTGGCCGCCGTTGGGCAGTTTGGGGTCCTGGAAGATGTACATCAGGTGATAGCGGCCCTTCCAGTAAATGCAGCCGTTGGCGTCGTAGGGGAGGGCCACGCCCTCCTCGGGCAGTGCCGCCACGTGGTAGACGGGCCAATCCTCATGCACGACCGGTGCCGGCGGCTCCGCGGCGCAACCGGCAGCGGCCAGCAATCCGCCGATGAGAACCGCCCCAACCGCTGTCAGGCGCATTGTGTTGCCACAGTACTGTTTCATGGTTGCCTCCTCGCCTTGTCGTGGTTTTCGTGAAGCCTGCCCGGCCTGCGTCCCGGAGGGCCTTGGCAGGCTTTGGTAATCAGTGCCTTCCGCGGCGGAAGAACCGGAGGAAGAGGACCTTTATCCGTTCCAGCGTTCCGGACAGCGCGCCGTTGTTGCGGGGAGCCGCCGGTGACGCCGCCGGTGACGGCAGGGGAACGCCTTCTTCCCGCGCCTTGTACAGTTTGTACAGGTTCAGCAGGGCATCATGAAACTCCCGGGCGGAGGAAAAACGGTCGTCCGGTTCGCGGGCCAGCGCCTTGGAAAGAAACGCGTCCGCCTCCGGCGGCAGTTCGGAACGGAAATCGGTAATCCGCTGGCCCGGCAGGGGCGTGCGCCCGGTGAGCATCTCGAAGAAAATGACCCCCAATGAATACAGGTCGGCGCGGTGGTCCACTTCGGAAGCGTTCAATTCCTGCTCCGGTGCCATGTATTTCAGTTTGCCCAGGTTCACGCCGACGGCGGTCAGGTTCTTGTACTGGTCATCGAGCTTGGCCAGACCGAAATCGACCAGCCGCACCGAGCCGTCCGGAAGCACCATGATGTTTTCGGGCGACAGATCGCGGTGGGTGGTAATCCGGTGGGCGTGGTCCAGCGCGCTGGCCACCAGGCAGAGCACGCGGACGGTCGTCCCGAATTCAAGCCGCTGCCGCTGCTGGAGCCAGCGCCGCAGACTCTTGCCGTGCAGGTATTCCATCGTGTAGAACAGGGTGTCCTGCCACTTCTGCGCGTCGTAGATTTTGACGATGCCGGGATGGTTGAGCTGGCGGGCGAGTTTTACTTCGCGCACGAACCGTGCGATGGCATGGCGGCTGGTTCCGTACTTGCTGTGAAGCGTCTTGAGCGCGACATCCTGGTCGGTCTGCTGATCGTGGACCAGATACACTTCTCCCATGCCGCCGATGCCGATGATGCCGCGAACCTCATAGCGGCCGGCCACCATCGTTCCCGGTTGAAATCGTGATATGGAAGGCGTCCGTTCCAAGGACAGTGTCACCCCGTTTTCCGGCCACAATACCGGTTTTTACTATATACCCTCGTTCGCCGCGGGTTCAAGGAACCCGGAGCATGCAGATTGCCGGCGCGGCACACTACCGCGCCCAGGCTACTTTGCCGGCGCGTACTGGTCCAAGCCCGGGACAAGCCCGTCCGCAGGACCGGCTGAATAGGAAAGAATGTCGCGGAAATTGGGCAGCGCCGGTTCGGTGCGCAGGATGCGCCAGACGCCGTCGGCCTGCATGAAAGTAAACCATACCTCGCCCGGCTCCCCGCGCGGCAGGCTGATCGGGGCGGCGGCGCGGCGTCCGGTGGGATCGGTCAACGGCGCGCCCGTGAAGCGGCAATACAGCAGCACGCTCACCATGCCCTCCGCCGCATGGTTCGAAAAGTCCCAGCGACGGATTTGGCGGTGCATGCGCGGGCCGCGGCAGCTTTCAAAGAACCACTGCCACGCGCGGCGCACGTAGTCCCCGTCCCACCCCTGGGCATCGTCATAGGCGGGCGCGTACACGCCCATGACCCCCTCCAAATCGGCGGCGGCAAAAGCGGTGTCCATCGCGTCCAGCCGCGCCACAATCTCCTGGGCAATTGCGCGCTGGCTGTCGTCAAGACCGCCGTAGAACGGCCACCATGCGGCGGAGCCCGCCTGCGCGTCATGCAACGGCGGCAACGGCGGGTGGATGCGCGCCGCCTCGTCGCCAAAACCGGGCAGCGCCGCGCTCTGCGCCTGCGCCAGCACGGGAGTCACCTGCGCCTCCTCGGCAATCCGGCTTTCCACCGTGCTGAACACGAGGCTTTCGCCATAACCCACGGTCCCGGAAAGCGGCTCTTTTTCCCCTGTCAGGGCGGTCACCGAATAGGCCACCGATTCGGCGGTCAACGGCGGCGCGTCGGTGAATTGACGCTGGTCGAGACCCTTGGCCACAAGGGTAAAGTGCGTTTCCGGCGGCACGCGCCGCCAGACATTGTAGGACACGTCGCTCTCGCGGAACGGCCATGTCACCGTCACCCCCGTGCCCTCGCGCCGCGCGCCGATCCCGCGCACCGGCGACGGCAGGTCGGGCAGCGTGAATGCCTGCGCTTCGACCACGTTTTCACGGGTGTTCATCACAAACACACCCCGTCCGACGCGCGTGACAAAGGCCGCGTTGCCCTTTTCCGGCGGATGCCTGCGCGACAGCGCTTCGTCCCACTGTGCGGCGGCCGAGAACTGGCCGGCGCGCACAATTTCCGCAAATCCGCTCAAGGCACCCGGTGCGGCATGCGCCGGCAGGATCGGCACCCAGTAACGGTCGCCCCGGTTCGGAATCAACTCGGGAACCTGCGCCGGACGTTCCATGCCGTATGCGCCGTGGATGAGCAGGCCCGCATTGCAGACACCGTCCACCTCGCGCAGATTGGCCGCGAAATCAAGCGGTGTGGCCGCCGGGGCAAGCTGCAGACCCACCGGCGCGCGCTTGGCCGCAAAATCGCGCCGCGCAATGAATCCCCCCTCCACGATCTGTTCCAGGGTCGGCAGAATTGCGCCGGCCCACGCGGGTGTGTTTGCGCCAAACCAGAGATCGGGATCCCATGGAAACTGGTACACCGTCGCGCCGGTCATCGCACCGTTCAGGATCATCGCCCGGTACAGGCCCGAAGGCATGCGTTTGGGGTCCGCGCCGCCGCCGAAGACGCCCGGTTCCAGGAACCGCGCATCGTGGTACCAGCGCGCATCCGGAGCCACGCCCCAGTTGGTCACCGCCCCCTCCAGCCACATGCCCATCATCGTGGCCGTGCCCGGCAGGGTTTGCCCGCCGCGCTGCGCGCATACCGGCGCGACGTGGTCGCGGCATTCCCGGATTTTCGCGTAGAGCGGCGCCGTGTTCGCGTTGGAACCGAGCCGCGCCGCCGCAATGCCGTCCATCGGCAACAGCAGCACACGGCCGTATCCCGCCGAGAGTTCCATCACCTGCATCAGCCAGCGCGTGCGCGGCTGCAGGCCGGCGTCGTCCGCCGTGTCCGGATCATAGTCGTCAAAGGCAAACCCGGCCGCCTCGAGACCGCGCACCGTTGTGAACGCGCCCACCATCGCCTCAATCTCGCGCAGCGGCCAGCGCAGCCCCAGGGCCGTGTCGGCAACCCGGACAACAACGGGCACGGCGGCCTGCTGCAGCGGCGCAAGCACGCCGGTGACATCCTCGGGACGCAGCAGAATGCCCATGGCGCTGTAGGGGCGCAGGGGTTCGGGCAGGCTCGCCCAGTGCTGTGCAACGGCGGCGGCGTAGGCGCCCGGACCTGTCCCGGATGAGGCGGTGTCGGCAAACACAAAGAAGGGGTGCTCGGGACTGACTTCAACCACCGGAGGCGGATACGCCAATGCCGCGGCGGCGTAGACCGCCGCCGCGCACAGGACAACCATGGTCCGTAAATGCTGCAACACAGGGGTTTGCATCGGATCGGCATTGTAGGCCACCGTGCCGCCGGCGCACAAATGACCGGGCGGCACAGTACCACTCCAGTCTTTTCTATCCCCCAACGCCCCGGAGAGTTCCGCGAAAAGGACAGTTTTGGCCAAACAAGCATATCCCGTCAACAAAGACCCTGCTGCCTGCGCACCAAAAGAACCGCCCCCCGCGGGTTCGCGGGGGGCGGTAAACAAAACAATTGAACTTGAGGAACCGCTATCAGCTCGTGAGGGCGCCGATCAGCGCGGCAACCGTCGGCAACACAGGCTGGGTGGCACCGGCCATCGCGGCTTCGGCCGCGGCAGGAGCCATGGTGTCGATACCCGACACGCCAGTGTACTTGATGAATTCAACATGGCCGTCCAAGAACAGCACGTTGCAGCCGCCCGGAACGTGGTTGAAATAGGCGCCGGCTTTTCCGGAACCCATGGTGTCCAGCATGATCCAGACCGAGGACTGGGCCATGTTGGCGCCGCCGGGGTTGTTGATGTCGGTGATCAGGAAGCGCTCGATGCCTTCACGAAGACGGTATATTTTGCCGCCGCCGCCATTGCCCACCTGCGGGAAGTTGGTGCCGGACACATCCGAATCACTGTCGAACACCTTGCTCAACGCATAGGGATCATTAATAACTGTGCCAACGCCGCCGATGCCGCCGACCGAATTAATCGCGCCGTCCAACGCGGCCGCAATCTGCATGGGAACCGGCATGTTGGTGTTGGTGGGCGGATTGCTTCCCAACGTGGTCAGTGCGGTCGCCGCCAGGGACTCGCTAAGGCCGCAGGTAAGTTTGCAGCGGTCAAACACCCAGCCAAGATAGGCGTAGCTGTTATCGACCACGGCAGGATCGTACGTCAGACGCGAACTTCCCGCAGTGCCGGGGCCGTTCTGCCCATTGAATTTGAACTTCGCCACTTCGGACGCATACTCGGCATCCGACGGACACTCGATGATCATCGGATCGGTAAGGTATTCGGGATAGATTGCATTTATTGCCGGGCCTGCGGCAATGGCGACGCTGACGCCTCCACCCCACGGGGTGCGGTCTTCAATAACCTGGATGCCGGGCATGTTGCCTTTGGCTTCGTTTGAGTACATTTTGAGAATGATACCCCACTGCTTCAGATTGTTCTGGCAGGAGGAACGGCGGGCCGCTTCGCGGGCACGGGCAAGCGCCGGCAACAGGATGGCCGCCAGAATGCCGATGATCGCGATGACGACCAGCAATTCGATAAGTGTGAAGCCCTTTCGTCGCATAACTCTGACTCCTTTTCTACGTCAGTTCGCGGGCCTTGCGGCCCATACCCAAATATGGAATTAATCACGACACTCCGCAGGAGACAGCCCATGGAGTGTAAAGGTAATTATAAAGGCCGCACAGGAATTTAAGCAACTGTTTTCTTCGCTGAATTCTTCGCATTATTACTGCATTATCTTATTTTTCACCGTCTGTAGTGCCATCACGCAATCGCCGACGCCCATATTTACCGGCGCGGGGCCCAGTTTTTCGTAGCGCCCGAACTCGACGTGACCGTCCATATAAAGTATATTTGAGCCCCCTGGGATATGATTGTATAGACCCGGGTCGATGCCGATCATGTCCCCCATGATCCAGATTTCACTCTGCGCCTTTGAAGAGGCCGCCGAATTGTTGATGTCGGTGATCAGAAAACGCTCGATGCCCTCGCGCAGCCGGTAGACTGTGTTGCCGTTGCCGCAGCCCAGCCCGGGCTTGGGCGTCAGCGTCAGCACGGTCTCGTTGAGGTCCACATCCCCGTCGGCGCGGGTGTTGTCGCGGCTCAGAATGAACGGCAGCGCCGCGCGCAGGACGGTGGACACCACCTGATCGGGGGCGTTGCCGGTGGCGTTCAGTCCGGGAACCGGGACCGTTGCCATGTCCACCTGCGGGTCGCTGCTTCCGGCCTTGTCAAAGAGCCAGCCGAGGTACAGGTAACTGGCGTCGGCCAACTGCATGCCGCGGGTGGGCTGTTGGCACGGCTGTCCGATGTCCGTCACCCTGGTGATCGGGTTGAGCACATCGTCGGCTTTCGCGTTGGCGTCGGACGGGCAGATGAGAATCTTCGGATCGGTCAAGTATTCGGGGTACATGGCCGCAACCAGCGGACCCGCCGCAAGCACGCCGCGCTTGCCCGTGGCGGGAAAACCCGCAACCGTGCAATCGACCGTGTCCAGCGGGCTCATGGTAACGGGGGGAAGCTTTGATCCGCCCGATTCGCCGCTGTACATTTTGAAGATGATGCCCCACTGCTTCAGGTTGTTTTGGCAGGAGGAGCGGCGGGCCGCCTCGCGGGCGCGGGCCAGCGCCGGCAGCAGGATCGCCGCCAGGATGCCGATGATCGCGATGACCACCAGCAATTCAATGAGGGTGAATCCGCGTTTTTTCATGACCAACTTCCTTGATTATGCATAATTGCCGAATAACGCCACGCCGGGTAAAACCCTTACCCGTAAATTGAAGCGATACAAGATAGCATAGGCGCGACCGGCAAAACCACGTGTCATGCCTTGGTTTTCCCTGCCCCATTGATCTAAAATGCGCCGGAAATGCGCTGTCCACCCCAGCGGTGACTTTGTCAACCATCAAGAAGGAACAGGCCCAAATGCGACAGTATAATATCAGCCTTGACCCCAAAAAGATTCCGGATGCATGGTACAACATCGCCGCCGACCTGCCCGAGCCGATGGCGCCGCCGCTTCATCCGGGCACGCACAATCCGGTCGGGCCGGACGATCTGGCGGCCATCTTCCCGATGGGCCTTATCATGCAGGAGATGAGCCCGGACCGGTATATCTCCATCCCGGGCGAGGTGATGGACAAGTACCTTCTGTGGCGGCCGACGCCGCTGCGCCGCGCCTACCGTCTGGAAGAGGCCCTCGACACGCCGGCCAAGATTTACTACAAGAACGAGAGCGTCAGCCCGTCGGGCAGCCACAAGATCAACACCTCCGTCGCGCAGGTCTATTACAACAAGGCCGAGGGCGTGCGCGAACTCAGCACCGAGACCGGCGCGGGGCAGTGGGGCACCGCGCTGTCGATTGCCTGCGCCATGTTTGACATGAAATGCACCGTCTACATGGTGCGCATCAGTTTTGAGCAGAAGCCCTACCGCAAGAGCCTCATGGAAGCCTACGGCGGGCGCGTGGTCGCGAGCCCCAGCAGCGAGACCCAAATCGGACGGCAGTTCCAGGCCGACTACCCCGGCACCACCGGCAGCCTGGGCATGGCCATTTCGGAGGCCGTGGAGGTGGCCGCCACCAGCGGCGGCGCGATCAAGTACAGCCTGGGCAGCGTGCTGAACCACGTGTGCCTGCACCAGACCGTCATCG
>CAZOMH010000079.1:0-11236 GCA_964580415.1 uncultured Nitrospirales bacterium | reverse complement strand
TCTGGAACCGTGGCCGGCGCGTACGAGGGGATGCTTCTTGGGCTGCCCTCTTTCGCTGTTTCGAATGTGAGTTACCAGCCCCGGCTTTGGGCGCCCACAGGCCGGGTGGCGGCGCGGGTGGCGGCCCATATTCTGGCGTGCGGACTGCCTGCGGACGTTATGTTGAACGTGAATGTGCCGGACCTGCCGGACGAGGAACTGGCGGGGGTGTCGGTGACGCGCATGGGCCGCCGCAATTATCAGGACGAGATCATTGAGCGTGAAGACCCCCGCGGCGGACGGTATTTCTGGATCGGCGGCGCATTGCCCGATCATTATGCGGAGACGGGGACTGATTTTGCCGC
Organism: uncultured Nitrospirales bacterium; assembly: GCA_964580415.1. Classification (GTDB taxonomy): domain Bacteria; phylum Hydrogenedentota; class Hydrogenedentia; order Hydrogenedentales; family CAITNO01; genus CAITNO01. The sequence goes on along the minus strand of CAZOMH010000079.1, from coordinate 10,892 downwards.
GATTGAGGCAAACCGGGTCAGCGTGACACCGTTGTGCCGGGACCTCACCGCCCACGCCTGTCTTGAAGGGCTGCGCACCGCCTTTGATCCGTCCTGAGAAGGACGGGAGAACTCAAAACTGGTTCTTAAAGTCGGCCACACCCTCGCCCATTTCCTCCGCAGGTTCCCAGTACGTGGCGTCTTTGGGCAGCCATGTCCGCTTGAGGGGGTCCTCTTTGCGGCCCAGCCGCATGATCAGGCCGGTGGGGGTAACAATCAAATACCATGCGACGGTCAGGAAGACCCGGGTCATGATCCAGTTGAGCACTTCGGCGAGTTTCATCCACACCACAAAAACCGGCTGCAAGACGCGGGGAACAACAAGACCGAGCACGGCAAAGGCCGCCGCAACCACGAAGAAGGAAACCGGAAAGGCGGTAAAATGGTGAATGCCCCAGCGAAGCAGCCCAAGCACGGCAAAGGCCGCCGCCATAAGAAGGCCGAATTTCCGCTGCTCTGCCCGGCTGCCTGTGTCAAGTTTTACCATGGTTCGTGAAGTTCCCGGACCTTAGTCCAGTTCGAATTCCCTTTTCCAGTCCGATTCGTCCTTCCATGGCTCCTGGCGGGTCTTGTCGAGAATGAAAGAACCCAGGCTCAGATAGTCCATGTGGGTGCGCATGAAACAGGTGTAGGCCTCTTCGGGAGTGCAAACGATGGGCTCGCCGCGCACGTTGAAGGACGTGTTGATGACAATGGGGCATCCCGTCTTCGCGTAAAAAGCGTTAATCATGTCGTAATAGACGGGGTTGTCATTCCGGTCAACCGTTTGAACGCGGGCTGAATTATCGACATGGGTTATGGCGGGAACCGTGGACCGGGCCACTTTGAGCTTGTCGAAACCGCATGCAGCCTCTTCTTCGGCGCTGAGCGAGCGGCGATGCACGGGAAGCACGTCCGTGGTAAGCAGCATGTAAGGGCTTTCATGCCCCCGCAAATCGAACCACTCATCGGCCTTGTCGGCCAGAACGGAGGGGGCAAAGGGCCGGAAGGACTCGCGGAACTTAATTTTCAAGTTCAACACGGACTGCATTTCACGGGAACGGGGGTCGCCCAGGATACTGCGCGCGCCAAGCGCGCGGGGACCGAATTCCATGCGCCCCTGGAACCAACCGACCACTTTTTGCGAGGCAATCAGGTCCGCCACAACGCCGGGCACGTCTTCAGGCTTGTGGCGGGCATAGGGAATGCCGCGTTCATCAAGAAAAGCCTGGATTTCGCCGTCCGTGAAACCGGGACCCAGATAGCTGGCCTTTTGCCGCCGGGACTCGGGGACGCGGGGATTGCCCAAAATCTGATGCCATGCGAAGAGGGCGGCACCGGCCGCATTGCCCCCGTCACCGGCACAAGGCTGTATCCAGAGGTCTTCAAAGGGACTTTCGCGCAGCACGCGGCCGTTTGCGACGCAGTTGAGCGCGACACCGCCCGCCAGGCAAAGTTTCTTCATGCCCGTTTCGCGGTGTGCGTGCCGGGCCATGTTGAGTATGATCTCTTCGGTGACCACCTGGATGGACCGCGCCAAGTCCATTTCGCGCCCGGTGATTTTGGACTCGGGTTTGCGCTCCGGCCCGCCAAACAGCGCACCAAAGCGCGCGTTCGTCATGCGGAGTCCGGCGCAATAATCGAAGTATTTCATGTTAAGCCGGAATGAGCCGTCGTCGCGGATGTCGATTAATTCGCGCCTGATGACATCGACGTATCGGGGCTGGCCGTAGGGGGCCAAACCCATAAGTTTGTACTCGCCGCTGTTCACCCGAAATCCGGTGAAATAGGTGAAGGCGGAATAGAGCAGTCCAAGGGAGTGCGGAAAGTTTATCTGGCGCAGTATCTTGACGCGGTTTCCCTGACCGACACCGTAGGCGGTTGTGGCCCACTCACCGACGCCGTCGATGGTGATGAACGCGGCTTCTTCCCACGGACAGGGGAAAAAGGCGGCGGCACTGTGGGACAGATGGTGGGTGGAAAAGAGCGTCTGCCCCTTGAACCCAAGTTCCCTGCGAATGGTGCCGCGCACGAACAGTTTTTCTTTGAGCCAGGAGGGCATCTGGTCGTAAAAGGACAGCAGGCCCCGGGGCGCCCCGGCGAGATACGTCATCAAGAGCCGCTCGAATTTCACGAAGGGCTTGTCGTAGAAGACAACGTAATCGACATCGTCCATGGCGATGCCGCCCTGCCGCAGGCAAAAATCGACGGCCTCCTTCGGAAACCGCGGATCGTGCTTCTTGCGCGAGAACCGCTCCTGCTGGGCGGCTGCCGTCATGTCACCATCCTTAAGGAGCACGGCGGCGCTGTCATGATAGAAGGCGGAAATGCCTAGAAGATTCATGCGTATATCCCAATCGGCCAGAGCCAGTACACGGATTGTAGCGGCACGCAAACACCGAGTCAAACCGGTTGTCCGCCGCCAAGAACATGGCAAAACAGCCGGGACCCAAAACGGGCGGGCCGCCGATCCCCAAGGGAACCGGCGGCCCGCATTACTGGCCGCGGCCCGCGCGCCTGCGCGCGGCCGGGATGCTTACTTGTTGCGCCGGCGCAGGGAAGCCGCGCCGCCGAGGGCGGTCATCGCCGCCAGTGCGGCGAGTCCGAGCGCACCGCCGACCGGCACGCCGGCGTTGGTGAACACGTTTGCCGGACCAATGGTAATCGACCCGTGGGCGTCCGAGACTTCAACCTCGTACAGACCGGCCATGTCGGCCGCGAAGGGGCTGAAGTGCAGGGTCGCCGTATCCGCGCCGGTAAGGCCGGAGCCATTGGGCAGGATACCCATCGCCTTGGCGCCGTCCTTGTACCACTGGTAGGTCACCGTGCCGATACCGCCGGTCACCGTCACACCCCAATCGTAGGAGGTGCCGACCGAGAAGGTCTGGGCCGTGAGGGCGGAACCGGCCAGGTGGGTGTTCAACCGGACGAGAGCCGCAGTGGAGGTGTTCGCTCCCGCGTTGTCGTTGACCAGGGCATATATCTCATAGTTACCGGCCGGCAGACTGCCGGGAAGCACGGTATAGGAGAGACTCTTGCTGGCGGGAACGGCCGCCGGAGTCGTGAGCTCCGTCGCCGCGCCACCGCCGGCAGGACGGCGCATCCACTGGTAGGTGGTCACGCCCATGCCGTTGATGAACTGCGCAGTCAGTGTGACCGCCGCGGAAACCGGCGCGTCCTGGTACAGGTCGGCGTTGGCCGGGTTGACCGTCCACTGGACGATGTCGCCCACCATCACGTGACGGGTCACCGTCAGGGCGGCATTGGTGCCGTCGGTGACGTCGTAGTTCAGCGGATAGTCGCCCACCGCATCCACGCTGACCGAACCGGAAATGACGACCGAACCCGTGAGGTCGCCCTCGCAGGAATCCGTCGCGGAATAGCCCGGATCAGTCCACGCAACACCGCGCTGGTGTGCAACGGTATCGCCGCCAATCAGGCTGATGACCGGAGCGGTCGTGTCAACCACATTGACGGTGCGGGTGGCCGTGACCAACGCGCCGGTAACCGGGTCCGTGACGCTGTAGGTAACGGTGCCCGAATTGCCGCTGGAAGCGACATCCACGGGCAGGCCGGTCACTGTGGCGACCAGGCCCGTTGACTCGGCGTCCGTGACGGTCGCGCCGGCGTCGGTGTAGGCGACGCCGCACTCGGCCGTGGCGGGATTGTTGCCGGTAACGGTGATCACCGGAAGCGCGTTGACCGTCAGGTCGTCATTGACTGTGGCCGTATTGCCGTTGCCGTCCGGCACGGTGTACACGACGGTGTAGGTCTTGGGAACCACGGAAGCCACCAGCGGCAGCGTGACCGGAGCCGCACCGTCGAGCACCTGCACCGCAATCGAGGCGGTGCGGTCGCCCGCACAACTGTCATTGGCAGTGACGCCGGCCAGGGCCTGGGCAAGCGTGAAGGTTCCGCCCTGGGCGACGACCGCGTGCTTGGGCGCGCCGGAAACCACCGGAACAGCGGTGTCAACGACGTTGACGATGCGGTTCTTCGTGGTGCTCAGCAAGCTGACCGGGTCGGTCACCGAGTAGGCCACCGTGAAGGAGCCCGGCGCGGCCGTGCTCACCGGCAGACCGGTGGTGGTAATGGAGGCGGTCAGATTGACACCGAGTTCACTCACCGCAGTTGCGCCGCCATCGGTGTAGGTCGCCTTGCACTCCACGATAGCGGGGTTGCTGCCCGTAATCGTGACAGTCGGCGGAGACTGGTTGTCGATGGTCAACGTGCCGCTGCCTGTCCGTGTGTTGCCGTTGCCGTCGGTGACGGTGTAATGCAGGTTGATGGTCACCGGATAGCTGGGGGCGCTCGGACGGGAAATCGGGAAGCTGGTGGCCGTTCCACCTTCGTCGGCCGTCACGGTGATGTTCGCCGTGCGGTCGCCGGCGCAGGCGTCAAGCGCACCCACACCCGCCAGGGCCGAAGCCAGCGTGTAGCTCTGGGTCTTGCCGATGGAATCGGTCTTGGGCAGGCCGGAGAACACCGGACCCTGGGTGTCGCTGACGTTGACCGTGCGGCTGGCGGTCACCACGACGCTGGTCAGGGGATCGGTCACCGAATAGGTGATCGTCTTCGCCGTCAGCGTGGAGGTGTCAACCGGCACGCCGACAACCGTCGCGGTAAGGCCGCTGGACTCTGCGTCGGTTACCGTTGCGCCCGGATCAGTGAACGTCGCGCCGCACTCGGCCAAAGCAGGGTTGCTGCCGGTGATCGCGATCACCGGAAGCGCGTTCACGGTCAGGGTACGGTCAACTGTGCCCGTGTTGCCGTTGCCGTCGGTCACGCTGTAACGGACGGTGTAGGTCTTCGGGGCCGTGCTCAGCACGAGCGGCAGCGTCACCGGGCTGGCACCGTCGAGCACCTGGTAGGTGATGTTCGCCGTGCGGTTCCCGGCGCAAACGTCGGCCGCGGTCACACCCGTGGTCACGTCGGCGGCGGTGAACGTTGTGTTCTGGGCGCGCGTCCAGCCGGTGCCTGCACCGCTGAACACCGGGGCCGTCATGTCAACGACATTCACCGTGCGGGTGGCCGTGGTCACCGCGCTTGTCACCGGGTCGGTGACGGTATAGGTCACCGTCTTGGCGCCAAGCGAATTGGTGTTCACGGGCACGCCCGTGGTCACGATGGAGGCCGTCAGATTGCCCGATTCAAGATCGGCCGCCGTTGCGCCCGGGTCCGTGAAGGTGGACTTGCATTCGACCGTGGCCGGATTTGCACCCGTCACCGTGAGGGTCGGCTTTCCGTTGACGTACACCGTGCCGGTGCCGGTCTGCGTGTTGCCGTTGCCGTCGGACACGCTGTAATTGAGCGTGTAGGTCTTGCCGGCGGTTGCAGCCGCAATCGGGAAGCTCACAGCGGTCGCTCCGTCAAAGGCGGCCACCGTGATGTTTGCCGTCCGGTCGCCGGCGCAGGCATCGGCCGCAGTGACAAGGGCAAGCGCCTCTGTCTCCGTATACGGGTCGCCCTGGGCGGTCACATCGGCCTTGGGCAGTCCGGAGAACACCGGTTTGACCGTGTCGGTCACGTTCACGGTGCGCACCGCCTGCACGATGAGGCCGGTAACCGGGTCGGTCACGCTGTAGGTGACGTTGTTGGAACCCGGCGCGCCGGTCGGCACGGGCAGGCCCACCACGCCGATAGCCAGCGTGAGGTCGCCGCTTTCAGCGTCCGTGGCCGTCGCACCCGCGTCGGTGTAACTGCCCAGGCAGGCCAGGGTCACCGGGTTGCTGCCGAGGATGGTAATGACCGGCGGGGTGTTGTTGGTCAGCGTGAGTGTCGTATCCACGTACACCGAGTTGCTGCCGCCGTCCGTGGCGGTGTAGCGCAGCGTGTACTGCTTGGGATAGGACGCCGCAGTGTCCGCTATTGGGAAAGACACCGGAGTCGCGCCGTCAAAGGCGGTGACCACAAGGCTGGCCGTGATGTCGCCGTAGCACAGGTCGCTGGCGGTGACGCCCGTAAGCGCCCTGGCCGTGGTGTAGGCGCCGGTCCCGACCGTGTATGCCTGGGCGGCCACGCCGCTGATAACACCGGCCGTCACGTCATGCACTGTGACGGTTCCAGCGACAGGGGTCGCGCTGTTGCCGTTGTTGTCAATCAGGGTGATCGTCACCGGCACCGCGGCACCCAAATTCGCGCAGGAGAACGCATCCGGAACAACCGTGCTGGCCGACCAGTTGATGCCGCACGCATCCGTGCTGCCCGCGCCGATCGACTGCTTGTCGCTGTACGAGAGGGTGTAGTCACCGGCGCTCGTCAGATTGACGCTGATGTTGTTTCCGGCCACCGCGGCCGGAGCCGTGGTGTCCTGAACCGCGATCAGCGTGTTCTTCGGCGCCGATGAATTGCCGCTTGCGTCCTTGACGACGAGCGTTACGGACACGGAAGTGCCCGCCTGGGCGCAGGTAAAGGTGGACGGGGTGACCGTGCTGGTCGCCCAGTTGATGGTGCAGTTGTCCGTGCTGCCCGCGCCAATTGTCTGGATGTCCGTCTGGGTCAGCGTGTAGGTGCCCGCCGCGTTCAGCGTCACCGTGATCGGGTTGGCCACGGCGGTGGGGGGAACGGTTTCAGACACGTTGACATTGGCCGAGCAGGTGCCCGTGCGGCCCAGGATGTCCGTGGCCACAAGGGTCACGCCGTTGGCCTTCTGGGGGATGTCGCCGCACGCGAAGGAGTTCGTGTTGAGCGCAATCTTCCACAGACCCGCCTGGGCGACGCTGTTGGTCGAATCGTAGACCAGCAGCGGGTCGGTGATGGTCGTGGCCGTGCCAAGGTCAATTGACTGGACCAGGCAGACCGGGACGGGGGCGTTCAGGCTCAGCTCGTACGCACCCATGTCGGGCACGTTGGCCACGCCGCCGTTGAGCGGGCGGGGCACGCCGCGCAGGTCGTCACCCATCAGGGCCGGATCGGCCGTGTCGATGGACGGAGAACCCGACACCAGCGTGAAGTCCTTGGGAGCCGCCGTGCTCGTGAACGAAGGCGCGGCGTTGATGTTGCCCGTGCCCGCCGGCGTTGCGCCGGTCGTGTAAGTCCAGGTGCCCACGGGGACGTACACCGCGTATGCATAGGTGCTGTTGGTGTACGTTGCGACAAGCGCCTTGAGGCTGCCGTTCGTATGATCGTCCTGCACGTCGCCTGAGTCCGCCACGTTGTCTGTCGTGTTGGTCTTGAAGATGCAGGAATTGACCGTGGGCGAGCACTCCCAGTTGTACATCGCGCCGCTGTTCGCCCCGAACAGCAAATAGGCGGGAGAGCCCGTAAGGACGTTATTGGAGGAAGCCGTACACCATGTGTACCGGGCGTCGGCCATGTTGTTGAACACCGCACCGCCGCCGCGAATCAGGTTGCCCGCGCTGTCGGCACTGCGGTTTGCCGTGTTGTCGTAGAACAGGCAGTTCATGAACTGCGCCCCGGCGCCGTTGGCGCCGTTGGTTTCATTGGAGACAGCACCGCCGCTCACCGCCGCCGTGTTGCTGCGGAAGGTGCAGTTGGCGATGGTCGGCGTGGACTGCCAGTTGTAGATCGCGCCGCCGCGCCATGTGTGGTAGTCGCCCGCAACACCGGCCGCATTGCCGCCGGTGATGATGAAGCCGTCCAGCGTTGCGTTGGTCGTCGGCGCAGTGCCGCGGCCGAACACAACCACGTGGTACGCGGCGGAACCGCCGCGCGCGACGCTGCCGTCAATGACCGCCGGGTACTGGAAACGGTTGCGGTCGCGGCGCTTGGTTTCCAGCGCGCCCGTGCCGGTGCGGTAACCGGAGAAGCCGCCGTACACGGCCACATTGTTCTTCATCACCAGCGAGCCGGTGACGGAAGTCGTGCCCCATGCCTCGGTGCGCGCTTCGTTGTACACCAGCGGCGCGGCGGTCGTGCCGCCGGCCACCCACACTTCGCCGCCGTTGCCGCCGGCGTCGGTATTCGCCGCGTTGATGGCCGGCTGCAGTGTGTGGAACGCCGTCGGCCAGGTCAGGCCGTCCTGGGTGCCGGTTGAAGTCGGGTCAACACGGTACACAGCACCGGAACTGACATTCACCACGGCCGCGTTCGAGTTGGCCGAATAGCTGCCATAAGGCGCAAGCGTGTTGGTCACGACGCAACGGTACGAACCCGCATCGTTGACGGTCACACCGGTCAGCGCCAGCGTTGCGGCCTGCTGGCCGGTGATGTTTGCCCAGCCGAAACCGATGTTCCGCTGCCACTGGTAACCCAGCGAACCGGAACTCACCGTTGCGGCGACGGTCATGGTGTGGTTGCCGCCAATGCCCAGGTCGGCGCCCGCCGGCTGCGTGGTAAACACGATAGCCGGCGCCACAGCGACAACTATCGGGTCGGAGTTGGCCGAATACACCGGGTTGGTGCCCACCGAGTTGGAGGCCACCAGACGATACGAACCGGCATCGGCAGCCGCCGCCGGATTGATGGTCATGGCGCTCAGCGTCTTGCCGGAAATGTTCGTCCAAGTGGCGCCAATGAGCTTCTGCCACTGGTAAGTCAGCGGACCGCCGAAGCCCACCGTCGCCGTGGTGCCCAGCGAAATGGAGGCGCCGGGCGTATAGTTGCCCGCGCCCACGGGGCTGCTGAAGGTAATCGCCGGCGGCGTAACGCCGGAAATCAACACGGAGTTGGTCTCCTTCACATAGGGAACACCGGAGCAACTCACGCTCTCCACGCATTTGTAATACCGGTTGTTCACGGTCGTGCCGTAGGAGTAGAAATTGATCGGCGCGGCATAGCTGGAACCGTTGGCATACTCAATGTTCGTCCACGTGGTTCCGTCCGGACTGCTCTGCCACTGGTAACTGATACCGGTCGAGGCGCCGTTGTAGGTCGAGGCGGTGGTAAAGGTATAGGTCGAGCCGTAGGCCGGCGTGCTGGCCGGGCCGGTAATCGTGCCGGGTATAAAGTTCGGGCGGGCACTCTCGTACTTCAGATATGCGTCAATGTCGCCCCCGGCGGACGCCGTTCCGCCCGCAAGGGCGTAGGAAGCCGAGTTAAGCTGGGTGTCGCCATTCAGGTTTCCTGTGGCGTCGGTGGCAAGGTACTGCGCGCGGCCCTCAAACTTGTTCGTGCCTATCTGGAACTGCGAGGCAAAGGCCGCCACGGAGTTGCACAGGTCGCTCCCCGACATGGTAATTCGGACATTCAATGATATGCCGCTGACCGTCACGGGAACGGTGATATCCAAATCGGCCACGGAGCCCCAGGGGGTACAGGTCACTGTCGCCTTGTCCGCGGGGTCGCCGGGGGTCATCTTCACCTGCTGAAGGGCAACGCCCAGCGCAATCTTGACGGCGGTCGTAAGGTCCGGCGCCGTGTACACGCCCGCGTCATCCGCCTTGCCGATGCCCGCAAGCAGCGAGGGAAGCATCTGGTTCGTCGCCACCAGCGCGAAGCGGCCCATGAACGCATACCAGTAATTGGCAAGCCTCGTGTCACCGATGGTCATGTACGCCGCCGTCATGTTTACCGTCGCGTCACGGATATAGGCGTTCGCCGAGCGCAGCAGCGCGTCGTTGGTCTTCCAAAGACTGGGTATCGCCGTTGCGTCAATCGCAATGCCGCACGTGCTCATGGCCTTCGTCGAGCCACCCGTCGAAATCGTCATCGTCTCGTCAAGGCTGCAGACCAGATAGGAGGCGCGCACACGCACGTTGGTCAATGTCAGTTCACAATTCAGCACGTGATCGCGGTTGGACGCGAAGGCTGTGCGCACCGCGTTCACCGTGTTCAGCGCGAGCCCGTCAAGGCATGACGCCGAACTCAGCACCTCGTCGAGCATCTGAATCTTCCGGTCATCGACCGAGCCCGAACCGGACCACGTCCAGCCGGGACCGCCCGCAGTGCCGTTGTTCGTGCCAATCCACGACGGCCCCTGCTGGCCCGCGACAAGCGTCCAGATCGCCGTCTGGGAGCATGCGCCGACCCACAGGTTGCACCCGGAGGTCGTGCCCGTCGTCGGTGTCATCATGCCGCCGACATGCGTGTCATACGCCGCGGCCACCTGGTAAAGATTGGCCCACGGTTCGGGGTTGAATGTCGTCCCGGCGTCGTCATTCGGCCCGTAATAAAGATACGGGTGCGCCTGCGCGACGGGTGCGAGGGCCAGTCCTCCGCAGAGAACCGCCATCACGATAATGAGTGCGCGTCTGGTCATGGTCTCTTCCCTTTGTTGTTGACGGGGGCAATCAGCACAGCACAGACCAGACACCCTGCGCCCCGCAACACCGTGCGGCGGGAACCGGCCTGACTCAACGCACTACCGCCTGTCCGTCTCTGCCTCATACCTTCAAAAACCCTGTTTTATGAACACGTTAATTTCGGACTCACTGTCAACCAACGGGAACTGTTTCCCGTTATTTGAGCACGCGAGTCCTTGGCAAAGGCTTTGCGCCAAGCCTTTACTCACATTTACATGCTACACACTTCTAAAAAATCTGTCAAGGGGAATTTTCGCCATGGTCGGCTTTATTTGGCATATGCCGCAATGTAGTGGTTGAACCAATACAGGCCGAGGCGTTTCCGATGCGACCCCCTTGTTTGAGACTGTCATTACGACCACAAAACAGCGCCCTTGGGGCAGATTTTGGCGGTACTCTTGGGCGCAAACTTGCGGGGCTTGGCCTGTTGGGGCGAATTCTTGCTCCGCACCTTGTCCTTGGCGTTTTCGCGGATTCCTCCGCATTATTTCCCCTTTCGCGCGCAGATTGGCCGCAGCCCGACAGGCGTCAGGCGCTTTGAAGACACGAGGGACACAAGTCGGCTGGGGATGCATTTCACCACAAACAAACCGCGAGCCCTCCCAAGTCCCCCATCGGGGGGGCTTGTCCCGCCGAAGCTTCGTGGCGAAGGCGGATGGCCCGAAGGGCCGG
>CAZOMH010000078.1:0-11238 GCA_964580415.1 uncultured Nitrospirales bacterium | reverse complement strand
AGGTTACCATCTGCCTCACGTCACTCCTTCCCCCTAGAGTACCTGCTCTGCTGCGTTTTGGCGGCCCCCCTCTCTCGTTCTGGGAACCGGACCGGCTTTTAGAGAGGAGCGTGGCGGCGTGAACGTCTGGCCAACCATCTGCCTCACGTCACCCCTTCCCCAAGAGTACCTGCTCTGCCAGCGATGCGCGGCTGCGCTCCTCTCCATTCGGATTCCCCCGCTGTCTGCCGTGGACAGTTCCCCGCCGGTCGGCCCTTCCTCTCGCGTATATACTCCGCCGTGATAATTCTTCGTCCGGGAAAAACGGGAATCATGAGAAGCATGGGATGCCCGGGAATTGCGGGGAAACGGCGGCGAACAGTTGGGAAAGCCCGGTTTGTTTGAGCGCTGCAGCGCCTTTGGCCTAGAATGACCGTCCAGTCCGGGTCTGGAAGGGGCGGCGTGGCCGTTTCCAAAGACGGGCCGGAACGCTTAACCGTCCGATACCGTATCACGTTCGGACCCCAGGAGCGCTTCATGACACGTGTGTACTTTCCGAGATACTCCGCTTTCCCGTTTTTCAGCCTTGCGGCGGTCTGCCTTTGCCTGTCCGGAACCGCGTGGACACAACCCGCCCCGGCCGGCACGAACGACCTGAGCACGGCCATCAAGGCTGCGGTGGAAAAGGTGAACCCGGCGCTGGTGCGCATCCACGTGGTGGAAACGTATTACGACGAAGGCCGGGAAATGAAAAGCGAGGCCTCGGGCAGCGGCATCGTCATCCGCGAAGACGGGCACATCATCACGAACCACCACGTGGCGGGCCATGCCAAGCACATGAAATGCACCTTCTCGAACAAGGAGGAGATCGAGGCCGAACTGGTGGGCACGGACCCGCTTACGGACATCGCGGTCATAAAGCTGAAAAACACAAACGGGCGCCGCTTCCCGGTGGCGTCCTTCGGCGATTCATCGACGGTGCGCGTGGGCGACCACGTGCTGGCCATGGGCAGCCCCCTGGCATTGTCGCAGTCGGTGACGCTGGGCATCGTGAGCAACGCGGAAATGACCATGCCCGACTGGATGGACAAGTACGGCGGCATGGAACAGGACGGTGAAAACGTGGGATCGCTTGTGCGCTGGCTGGGCCACGACGCGGAGATATTCGGCGGCAATTCGGGCGGCCCGCTGGTGACGCTGGGAGGCGAGGTCATCGGCATCAACGAGATTAAGATGGGCCTGAGCGGCGCGATTCCGGGAAACCTTGCCCGGGAGGTGGCCGAGGCGATCATGGCCGCGGGACAGGTAAAGCGCGCATGGCTGGGCGTGGAGGCGCAGCCGCGCCTCAAGTCCGACGGGCACACCACGGGCGCGCTGATCGGCGGTGTGGTGGCCGGCGCCCCGGCCGACAAGGCGGGGTTCAAGGCGGGCGACTACCTTGTGGAACTGGCCGGCACGCCGGTGGACGTGAAGTTCTCGGTACAGTTGCCCGACTTCAACCGGCTTGTGGCGGGCCTGGCCGTCGGCCAGGCCGTGACCGCCAAGGTGGACCGCGGCGGCGTGATCACAGAACTCACGGTGACACCGGCCGAACGCGAACCGGTGCAGTTGCGACAGTTCGAGCAGGCGCAGTGGGGACTCACCCTGCGCGACATCTCGTTCATGATGGCGCGGGAAATGAAGCGCGACGGCACGGACGGCGTGCTGGTGACGTCGGTGCGTCCGGGCGGTTCCTCCGGCGAGGCCAAGCCGGCTTTGCAGGCGCAGGACGTAATCGTCGAGGTGGGCGGAAAGCCCGTACACGGCGTGCGCGAACTGATGGCCGCCACCGAAGAAATCACCCGGGACAAGGATGCGCCGGTGCCGACATTGGTTGCGTTCGAGCGCAAGACGGAACGCTTCGTTACGGTTGTGCGCGTGGGGCTGAAGGAGCTCATTGACCCGGGGCTTGAGGCGAAAAAGGCATGGTTGCCCGTGGAAACACAGGTTGTCACGCGCGACATGGCGGAACAGATGGGCTCAGCGGGACTGACGGGATTCCGCGTGACCCATGTCTACCGCGACGGCACGGCCGCCAAGGCGGGCGTGCTGGTGGGCGACCTGATTCTTGGCGTGGACGGAACGAAAATGACGGCCAACCGGCCGGAGGACGGCGAGGAACTTGCCGCATTCATCCGGCAGTATACCGTCGGCGCCAATGCGGAACTGCAGATACGGCGCGGCACCGAGGAACTTAAGCTTTCGGTGGAATTGGTCCGCGCCCCCAAGCTCGCCCGCGAAATGAAGCGGTTCCGGGATGATGTGTTTGAATTCACCGTCCGCGACATCACGATGTTCGACATCGCGTCGGAGCGCTGGCGCGACGACCAGCAGGGTGTTCTCGTCGAGCAGGTGCGGCCGGGGGGCTGGGCCTCGCTCGGACAGCTCCAGAACGGCGACCTGCTGCTGGAGATCAACGGCTCACCCATGACCGATGTGACCGGCGTGAAGGACACGATGACCAAGGTGGCGGAGAGCATGGCCGACTCGGTGGTGTTCAAAGTGCTGCGCGGCATTCACACGCTCTACATTGAACTGGAACCGCGATGGGACAAGAAACAGGCGGGATAAAACGGCATGACTGACCGGATTGTGCTGGCGGGAAAGACCGCGCTGGTAACCGGCGCGGGACGCAGGCTGGGCCGCGCTGTGGCGCTTGGCCTTGCCCGCGCGGGGGCGAATGTCGCGATTCACTTCCGCGCTTCCGCCGCGGAGGCCGAGGCAACAGCCGCGGAGGCGGCCCTGCTGGGCGCGCGCACGTGGCTGTTTGAAGCCGATCTGTCGGCACCCGCGGCGGCTGCGGCGCTGGTGGAGCGCGCGGCAGCCGAAACGGGCGGGCTGGACATCCTGGTCAACAACGCCGCCATATTCGGCGAATGCGGTTTTGCGGAAAGCACCACGGAAACCGTGCTGGCAAACATGAACACAAACGCACTGTCCCCCATGTGCGCGGCCCGCGCCTTTGCGGCGCAGCAGCGCCCGGGCGCCATTGTAAACATGCTCGACGCGATGGTGGCCGACTATGACCGCAGGCATGTTCCCTACCACCTGGCAAAACGCACGCTGCTCACCCTGACCAGCATCATGGCCGTCGAATTTGCGCCGCTGGTGCGGGTAAATGCGGTGGCGCCGGGCCTGATACTGCCGCCGGAAGGCCGCGGCACGGACTACCTGGAGTCGCTGAAGCACACGAACCCGCTGAACCGGTACGGTTCGGAGGACGGCGTGGCCGATGCGGTGCTGTTCCTGCTGCGCGCCGGATTTGTCACCGGCCAGACGCTGTATGTGGACGGCGGCCGCCATCTGCGGGGAAGCATGTATGGATAAGATTCATATCCGCGACCTGCAGGTGCGCTGCGTGGTCGGCATTTACCCCGAAGAACGCACCGCCAAACAGGACATCATCATCAACGTGACGCTTCATGCCGACCACAGCGCCGCCTGCGCAAGCGACCGCATCGAAGACACGGTGGACTACAAGCGGGTGAAGAAGCGGATTGTGGAAATGGCCGAAGTGTCGGAATTCTTCCTTGTCGAACGGCTGGCCGGGGAAATCGCCTCCATCTGCCTGGAAAACCCGCGGGTTGTCCGCGCCGACGTCACGGTGGACAAGCCGGGAGCGCTCCGCTTCGCGCGCAGCGTGGCCGTGGAAATCTCGCGGACCCGGCCGGGGTTGACTTGACCGGTGCCGGGCACGGTCTGCCATATTTCCGTGGCGGGAAACCTGGACCCGGAACGGTATTTGCCCCTGGCGCTGGAACTGCTTGGGGATGCGGTGGAACTGACTGCACTGTCGATGTTCTACCGGACCGCGGCCCTCTGCCGTCCCGAACAGCCCGACTATTTGAACGGTGTGGCGGCGGCACGGTTCGACGGCGACCCACGCACCCTTAAGACGGATGTGCTCCGCGTGATCGAAACGCAACTGGGCCGGGTGCGGGGAACCGACCGTTGCGCGGCCCGTACGATTGACCTTGACCTGCTGCTTTTTGGCGGTGTGGTCATGGATGAAGAGGGTCTGGTACTGCCCGACCCGGATTTGTGGCGCCGCCCGTTTCTGGCGGCGGCCGTGCTTGAACTGGACCCGGATATTGTTGTTCCGGGAACAGGGCGTCCCCTGCGGGAACTGGCCGACATGAACGCCGCCGCACGGCTGAAACCGGCGCGGGAATTCACCCGCGCGGCACTGGAAAGGCTTGGATTATGAATGTGGAACGCGTCGCGGAACTAGTCCGCGCGTTGCTGATCGAAATGGGCGAGGACCCGGAGCGGGAAGGGCTGCTCAAGACGCCGATGCGTTATGCAAAGGCGCTGGACTTCCTGACTTCGGGCTACCGCAAGGACATCAACCAGATCATCAACAATGCCGTGTTTGAGGCCGAGTCGAACAACATGGTCATTTCGCGCGACATTGAGATGTACAGCCTGTGCGAGCACCACATGCTCCCCTTCTTCGGGCACGTCCACGTGGGATACATCGCCCGCAAAAAGGTGATCGGCCTCAGCAAGATCGCCCGAATCGTCGATTTCTACGCGCGGCGGCTGCAAATACAGGAGCGGCTCACCGCGCAGATCGCGCGGGCAATCATGGACCACACGAAGGCGGAGGGCGTGGGCGTGGTGGTGGAATGCCGCCACCTGTGTACCATGATGCGCGGCGTGGAAAAACAGAATTCGGTGATGACCACGTCGTCGGTGCTCGGCAGTTTTCATGATGACGCCATCACGCGCACCGAATTTCTGCAACTGATCAACCGCGACGTGAGCCGGTAGCCATGAACAGCGAATCTGGAATTGAAAAACGGCGAAAGGGAGTTGCTTCCGTGAAAAGAACCGGCTGTCTTGTATTGGCCCTGCTCGCGTTGTGCCTGCCGGCGCGTGCCGCCGAAAACCGCCCCGTTCCGCGGGAACCGCGGCAGGGCGGCGTGTATGTGGTGGCGCACCGGGGCGCGCACGAGGGCATCCCGGAAAACACGCTGGCCGCATATGCGAAGGCAGTTGAGGTGGGCGCCGACTTCATTGAAATTGACACGCGCTCCACGAAAGACGGCCATATCGTCAGCATGCACAACAGCACGGTTGAAAGTTACACAAAAGACGCCAAGGGTTCCGTGTCAGACTTCACGCTGGCCGAATTGAAGGCGATGGACATCGGCAGCCGCGTCGGGCCGGAATGGAAGAACGAGCGGATTCCAGAACTGGGCGAAATACTGGATTTGTGCAGGGGCAAGATCGGCGTCTACATCGACCTCAAGGCGGCGCCGGTGGGTCAAATTGTCAAGATGCTGCGCGAACGCGGCATGGAGCGCGACGCCGTCTGGTACGCAGGCGGGTCCGAAATCGCCGATCTGAAAGAATCCTGCCCGGAATGCCTTCCCATGCCGGAGCCGGACACGCAGGGGGAACTTCAACGGATGCTGGACACGGTCAAGCCGCCCGTAATCGCGTCCAGTTTCAAGAACCTGACCCCGGACTTCGTGGAAACCTGCCACAAGAACCATGCTGCGGTCATTGTGGACGACATGGGACCCGCGACATGGCTGCCGATGCTTGAATGGAAAGTGGACGGTATTCAGACAGACAGTCCGGCAGACCTTGTCAAGCAGCTCAAGGAGCGCGCAGTCAAGTGAGCGAGACCGGCCCCACCTACACACAGCGGGTGCTTGATGCGCTGGCGCTGGCATTTGAACTGCACGGACAACAGCGGCGCCGCGGACCGGAGCGGGTGCCCTATGTGACCCACCTGATGGGCGTGGCCGCAATCGTGGGCGAGTACGGCGGCAACGAGGATCTGTTCATCGCCGCGCTGCTCCACGACGCCGCCGAGGACCAAGGCGGGCAAAAGACGCTCGACCGCATCCGCGAACAGTTTGGCCCGCATGTGGCCGAACTGGTCCTCGCATGCAGCGACACACTGGAAGTACCCAAACCGCCCTGGCGCGAACGCAAGGAAAAGCACCTGGCCGAGGCCGCCGCAGCCGCGCCGGAGGCGCGCCTGATCCTCGCGGCGGACAAACTGCACAACATGCGGTCGCTCTACCGCGCGCTGCGGGAACACGGCGCCGATACCTGGAAGGCATTCAAGGGGGGGAGGGACGGCAGCCTCTGGTACTACGAGTCCATGTACGGGGCGCTCTGCCAGGGATGGGAGCATCCCATTCTGGAGACGGTCAGGGAAGAGTTGGATGCGCTGAAGCGGCTGGCGATGCCATCTTAACGTACCGCCACGCGCGCACATACAAGCAAGCAAGCATCATAGGGAACACTGTCATGGTTGTAAGAGTCTTCTGTATCGTCGCGCTAACCACCCTGACGGCACGCCAAGCCACAGCCCAAACCGTTGAATGGTCTTATCCCACCACCACAACGGCCGTGGCCCCCACGCTGTATCCCGACGCGGAGAAACCCACCGGGGTAATCACCGCCGCCGGAGCGGAGATGTTTCTGCTGGACGGCAAGGGGCAGGCGGTATGGAACGTCACCCTGCCTGCCGCCGTGGCACAGCCGTTGGCCGTGGCGGACATTGACGGCAAGGGGGACCCGGAGGTGCTGGCGGTGTTGTCGAACGGCACGGCGGCCTGTCTGGACAATGTGGGAAAGACCCGATGGACTGCCGACTTGCAGGCGCAGAAACAGGGCCTGCAAATGCCGGTGGTGGGTGATGTGCATCCGTCACCGGGTCTTGAGACCGTCGTCAGCCGTCTGGACGGCTGGGTGTACTGTCTTGCCTCCGACGGGCATGCGCTTTGGCGTTTCTACGGCGACCGATTCCGCGCGGGCATCCCGGCCATCGGCGACGCGGACGGTGACGGATATGCCGAGATTCTCTACGGCACGGACAACGGCAACATTTACTGTCTGGACGGGTTCGGCGGGGTCAAGTGGCGTTTCACGGACGACACCATGCCCTACGGTCGGTCGGGCATCAATCTGGCTGATCTGAAACACGACGGACATGTGGAAGTGCTGTTCACACGGAGCAATGCGGGAAACAACACCTGCCTGACGGCCCTGGACGGCCGCACAGGTGCGCTGGTGTGGCGCGTGAAAGATGAGATGCAGAGCTACGTGGCCATTGCCACGGCGGACTTGGACGGAAACGGGACGCTTGAGGTGGTGCATGGAGACAAGGGCAATTTTCTCTATTGCACCGGCCAGGACGGATCGGAACGCTGGCGGTGCGAGCTGGCCGGGCGCGGGGTTTTCTCACCGCCGACTGTGGGCGATGTCAACGGGGACAACCACCCGGAAATTCTCGTGGGGGTGCGCGACACCGACCCGGTCACCGGGGCGAGTCACTTCTTGGTGGACTGTGACGGGGCAACCGTGACACCGCTGAAACTGGGCGGCAACGGCCTCGCAGCCACCGCCATGGGCGACCTGGACGGGGATGGCATGCTGGAGGCCGTCGTCTGTCTGCCCAATGCGGTGCAGTGCATCACCTGGGGAGGCAAGGGACGTGTCGCATGGCCCTCCCTGCGCGGCGATTCGGCGCTGACGGGTCGCGGCAATGCAAACGCCGGCACGCCCGTTGCGGCACCGGCCAAGGCGGCACAGGGAATGCGCCTGGGCATGGACAACCTGTATGCCGGCGACAACGAAGTCCACGCCGTCTGGGACAAACCCGCACCGGAAAAGGCATTCATCGAAATCGCCGCGCGCACAATGAATGGCCCGTCTGAGATCAAGGTTATTCCTGTCGTTTCCGGCAAAACGGACGCATCCCTTTCATTCCGTGTGCCGCTGCCCGGCATGACCATTTTGAGCGCGCGCCTGCTGGCCTCCGGCGCATCTGAGCCGTTCGCCGGATTCGAGGGCGGGCTTGGCACCATGCCTCCGGATGAATGCGGCATGGACAGCCTGTCCAAAGCCTGCGAAAACGCCGTCGCGGCGGGAAAAGGTCCCGAGACGACCGGTCTGGAACTCGGCCTGACCCGTCTTGTGGCGCACCGTAACCAGGTGCGGAAACATGCGGAGAAGAACGCTTCCTGCACAACGCTGGCGGATGAGGCCTCCGCGCTGCGGAGCGAGGCCGAAAGCCTGTCCCATCGCGCCGATGCCCTGGCGGCATTCTGGACGGAAGGCAACGGCGGCAGCTTCGTCTGCTGGCAGGACGACAATCCCTGGAATACATTCTCCCCCGATGAGGCGCCGGGAAATCTTGCGGCCGCGCCCCCGGTGACGATTACCGCCTTTGGTGACGAGTTCGAGGACGCGGCACTCAACCTGCTGAACATCACGGACCGGCCGATGGATGTACGCTGCGTGTTCACCAAGCCGAAACCGGCGGGCGGCGCGCCGGACAAGGACCCGGACCCGGCCAGGCACATCACGCTGCGGCGCGGCGTGATGGTCTCCGCGCCGAACGGCGGGATGGTGCTGGATGCGCTGCCCGAACTGGACCTGTCGCGAACGATCACGCTGTCCCCGCTGGAGGCGTCGCAGTTGTGGCTGGTGGTGGACACGCACGGTCTGGAAGCGGGCACGCACACACTGACGCTGTACCTGGGCTCGCTGGAGGAAAGCAGCACGCTGCGCGAGATTCCGGTGACCATCGAGGTGCTGCCGGTGCGGCTGCCCGAAGGCGTGTATGCGCAGATGAACTGGGTGGGCACGGACATTGCGGAAACCTCGGACCAGCAGATGAAGGACATGCTGGACCACGGCATCAGCGTGGCGTACGGACCGCAGTTGCCGACAGTTCCGGTGGATGAGAAGGGTGCCGCGGCCGGCACCGCGGACTGGACCGCTTTCGACACGTCGCTGGCGCGGCTGCCGAAGTGGTTCCAATTGACCTTTGCGGGTCCGCCCGCAGTGCAGTGGCCGGAGGGCAAAACGCCCGCGGCGGACCGTCCCGAGGCAAACCAGGGCTTTGCCACTGCGGTGCGCGTGCTGACGGCGCATCTGGCGGAAAAGGGCTTCGGCTATGACCGTTGGGTTTTCTATCCCTATGACGAGCCGTGGCTGACGGGGCAAACGATCATTCCCGACCTCCGCAAGTTCTGTGAACGGGTAAAAGCCGTCGACCCGCGGGTGCGCAACTACGCCGACCCGACAGGCCTTATGCGCGTGGAATATGTGAAGGAATTCAAGGACCTTATCGATGTGTGGCAGCCCGAGATCAACGTGCTCAAGCGTGACCCGGAACTGCTGCACTGGTTCCAGCAGAACGCCAGGACGCTGTGGGCCTACGAGGCAACCGACCCGGGCAAGAACCTTCTGCCGCTGGGCTATTACCGGGCCCATGCGTGGACCGCGTGGAAACTGGGCCTGAAGGGCGCGGGCTTCTGGTGCTACAAGTTCCATGACACGTGGTGGCCGCTGGAGACGCCGGACTGGTCCGTGGTATACCAGACGGGCGACCAGGTGACGCCGTCGCGGCGCTGGGAAGCCTGCCGGGACGGGCAGGAGGATTACCGCGCGCTGTACGCGCTGCGGGCCGCGGCGGAAACGGCGCGGGCGGCGGGCAGGACCGCGGCGGCCGACCGGACACTGGCGGCCATCGATGAAATGGCGGACCAGGTGGCAGGCTGGCAGACAAGAAACATTGACGAAATCACGCGGCAGACGCGGGACTATGAGATAGACTACAACCTCATCAAACAGCAGCGGGCGCGCATCGCCGACGAATTCAAAGCGCTTCAGGCAGAGGAGACGAAATAATGACCGCATGGGCAATCTTTGGGATGGCACTGCTTCACGCAATGGAACTGCCGACGGGACCGACTCCCGAGCCGGTGCCCCTCCCCCACTTTCCCGACCGGCTGCATGCGTTTGTCTGGTTCAACTGGCCGCTGGTGCCGGTGGAGCGCATGGCCAAGGTGGCCGGCGCGGAGCCGGACCAGATCACCGCGCTTGCCAGGAGCATGGGACTGCCCGAGCAAACGCCCATTTCCGACGCCGTGAAGCAGCGCGCGTTCATCACGGTGATTCGCCGCAACTGGCATCTGCTGCCCTATGAGCAACTGCTGGAGCTGCTGGAATGGACGCCGGACCAGCTTGCCTACACGCTGCGCGAGGACGATTTCCTCTACATCAAGCTGGGCAGCCTGAAACCCAAGTGCGAACCGCTCCGTTATGCGGTGCCGGAGCCCGCGGCAACGCAACGGGCCGCGGAAATCGCAAAACTAATGCAGGAGGAATTCCCGGGCGGTCTGGGTGCGGCAAAGGACCCGCTGTTTGGGTTCATCGACCGGCTGTCGGCGCCGCCCGCGCCGTCGGAGGAAAAGCCCGCGGCCAATATCTTCGGCCCCCGTTTCTGCTCGTCCTACTTCGCCATGTACGGCGACCCGCTGCTGGACGGCGCGCCCGAGTCCTTTCCCGACGGCTACCTCGACCAGCTTTCGCGGGTGGGCGTGGACGGTGTCTGGATGCAGGCGGTACTGTACAAGCTGGCTGAATTCCCCTGGGACCCGTCCATGAGCGACCGCCGCGAAGAACGGCTCAAGAATCTCGCCAAGCTGGTGGAGCGCGCACGGGCGCGCGGAATCGGCATCTACCTGTACCTGAACGAGCCGCGCGCCATGCAACTCTCTTTCTTTGAAAAACACCCCGGGTTGAAGGGCGTCGAGGAGAACGGCTTTGCCACCCTGTGTACAAGCGTGCCCGGGGTGCGCGCCTACCTGCGCGACGGCGTGGCGTCCATCTGCAAGGCCGTGCCCGACCTTGCCGGATTCTTCACCATCAGCGCGTCCGAAAACCTGACCAATTGCTGGTCCCATTTCAACGGGTCCAAGTGCCCGCGCTGTTCCAAACCGGGTGGTCCCGCAGTGATTGCCGACCTCCACGCCGCGATTCAGGAAGGCATCGACGCGGGCGGCGGCAAGGCGCGGCTCATCGCGTGGGACTGGGGCTGGGCGAACGACTGGCCCAAGATGATTTCGGCCGTTCTGCCCAAGAGCGTGTCGCTGATGAGCGTGAGCGAGTGGAGCATCCCCATCACGCGGGGCGGTGTGGACAGCATCATCGGCGAATACTCCCTGTCCACGCCCGGACCGGGACCGCGCGCGAAAAAGAGCTGGGCCGCGGCCAGGGAGGCGGGCCTCAAGACACTGGCGAAGGTGCAGGCGAACAGCACCTGGGAACTGGCGTCTGTGCCCTACATCCCGGCGGTGGCCTCGGCGGCGCAGCATGCCGCGAACCTGCGCGGGGCGGGCATTGACGGGTTGATGCTGGGCTGGACGCTGGGCGGATGCCCATCGCCAAACCTGGAGGTCTTTT
>CAZOMH010000077.1:0-11254 GCA_964580415.1 uncultured Nitrospirales bacterium | reverse complement strand
TAGGTCCCCCCTGCGAGGGGGGAAGGCCCGAAGGGCCGGGGGGTGTTGTCCCGACACGCCCGGAACCAACACCCCCCGGCCCTTCGGGCCACCCCCCTCAATGGGGGACTTGGGACAGGTGCATGGTCAGGTTTTGAGGAAATGCATCTTGCAGCCGACTTTTGTCCTTCCTGTCCTCGATGGGGGACTTGGGACAGGTGCATGGTCAGGTTTTGACGTTATACATCCCCAAACCGACTTTTGTCCCTGCCGTCATATTTGGGAGGTCTGAGCATGCATTTCTTGCGGCGAATTGCTTTGCGGGGGCGGGTATTGTACGATTACGTCAACTGGCGGACCTTGTGGCTCCATGTGGTTCGCACCGGGGGGCGGGGTTCGCCCCGCGGAAACACGGAGATTTACAATGCAATCATTGCCGGTCCGTTCCGTCTATTGGTGGAAAACGGCCTTGTCTTTTGCGGCGGCGCTGGTGTTGTTCGCAGCATGCATTCCCTCGGAACCTGCCGCACCCAAACCGGAACCTCTCCCCACCGCCGCGGCACCCCTGCCCACCGCCGTGGAACCGTTGCCGACGCCGACGCCCGCGGACACGACGGCGAAGCCGCCGGTGCAAAACCGGGATATGCCCTTGTCGGATGACGGCAAGCCGCATGCGGCACTCCAGATGGACATGTCGGCGGAGCCGAACGCGAGCGTGGTTGTCCAGCCGTTGGAAGGCGGGGCGGGATTTGACGTGAAGGGCACGTTTAACCTTGCCGCAACGATAGTGCCCAACGGTCCGGGAAAGTGGAAGTTGAGCGGCCAGTTCAGCATGGCGGAGGCCGATTTTGCCGTGGGCGCACCGGAGATCAGTATCATGGGTTCTTTTGACCCGACGGGTTCCGGGGGCATAAAGGCGGACGCAAGCATTATAATGATAACCGTCCCGGTGCGCCCGCCCGCGGCGAAGGCGCCGGAAGGGACGGCCGTGCGCAACCTGCCGATCTCGTTGGATATTGACGCTCCGGAGAAGGCCCAGTTCACGGTTACGCTCAGCCAGATGCAAGCATCTTCATGACGGACGAACACGACAACACCAGCGGTCCGAACGAGAGCCCGCTGCCCAGGGCCATTCCCCTTCGCGAGTTGTGCCACAAATACGGCATCCATTTTAAGAAGGGCCTGGGGCAGAACCTTCTGCTGGACGACAATATCAACACGATCATGGTCGATGCGGCGGCGCTGGGGCCGGAAGACAGCGTTGTCGAGGTGGGTTCGGGGCTGGGCGCGCTCACGCGCCGTTTGTGCCGCAAGGCCGGCCGGCTTCTTTGCGTGGAGATTGACCCCTCGTTCATGCCGTGCCTTCAGGACCAGTTTGGCGGCATGCCGAACGTGCGCCTGTACCGCGGGGACATTCTGAACCACAGTCTGGGTGAACTGGTCAACGAGTACCTGCCCGGGGCGACCTCGCTGAAAATGGTTTCCAATCTCCCCTACTACATCACGACGCCCATTCTGTTTCATTTCCTGGAGGCGCCTGTTTTCTTCTCGCGCCTTGTCATCATGGTGCAGCTTGAGGTGGGACAGCGTCTGGTGGCGGCGGTCAACACGTCCGACTACGGCGTGCTCACCATTGCCGCGGCGCTGCGGGCCGAGGTGGACATGGTCCACCGCGTTCCAGCCACCTGTTTTGTGCCGCGGCCCAAAGTGGACAGCGCCATTGTGCGTTTCCGGCTGCGCAACCCCGCCCCCATGCCCGAAGCGGACATGCGCTTCGTGATGCGCGTTGTGCGCGCCGCATTCAGCCAGCGCCGCAAGACGCTGCGCAACGGGCTGACCCATTCGGGCGCGTTTGGCGCGCCGAAAGAATCCGTGATCGAAGCGCTTGAAGCGGTGGGTATTGATCCGGGACGCCGTCCCCAGACGGTTACGGTGCAGGACTGGATCGAACTTGCCGGCGAGATACGCAGGCGGCTTCCCAAGCCGGAAACGGCGGACGACGGCATTCCCTCAGACAGCGGGACCGAATAACAGGCGGCAGGTCCATTCATTGCCCGTGCCCCACGGGGTCTGGAGGCACTCCCAGGCCGAATAGGCGGATACAGCCCCGGCGCAGGCCAGCGCCGTCCATCCGGCGGGCGAGCGGAGCCTGTCAAACAGCGGCACCCCCAACAACAGCAGCACCGGCACGGAGCCAATGTACCAGCGGAACCCGTAGGAAGCGCCGCCGTAGTTGTTGGTGCTTTTCACATAGTAGGCGGTGAGCACAAGGAAAGCGCAGGCCGCCAGGGCGGCCGGGATGCGCAGTCTGGAAGGGCCGCGCCGCAATATCTCCCCTGTTCCCCATACGGCGGCCAGCAGCGCGGGAAACAGCAGGAACAGGCCAAAGCGGCCAAAGGTAATGTGGAACAGGTAAACGAGGCGGGGTTCGTTGAGCGCGTCAATGCCGAGTGGGTTGCGCCAGTAGGACGATTCAAACAGGTAGGTGGCGCCGCGCATCTGCACCGGGCGCAGATCGCCCGTGGCAAACAAGAGTCCGCCGAAATGCGCCATAAGCGGCAGCGCCGCTCCGGCGGCACCCCACAGCACGGCCTGCCGGGGGAAAAGCCAAACCAGCCAGATTCCGGCAAGCGCCGCAAAAATGGCCACAGGCAGGTCCATTGTGAACACAAGCGCCGCGCAGCATCCGAAAGCGGCGAAACGCCACGCCGCAGGTGCTCTCTTTCCCGTTCCAAGCGCGAGCGCGAAGTAGAGCGCGGCCATGAGCGCCGCGGCTGCGGGGGTATGGTTGTTCAGTTGCTGGGCATAGCCGGGGAGCGGAGAGGCAAAAGCGAGCAGCGCCACCGGTATGGCGGCACGCAGCGGGCTGCGAACAAACAGGGAAACCGTGGCGGCGAAGAACGCCATGCCGATCACGAAGGTGGCCTGACACAGGGTGAGCACCATGAAGTTCAGAATGGGCCGCAGGTCCTCCTTCCTGCCGAGGTCCAGCCCCGCCAGCTTGTGCAGCAGCACATATTCAGCGGTCATCAGGAGCGGCAGGAGCGGCGGCTTGCTCGACACCAGACGGCCGTTCACCATCACCTTGTCAACACAGCGGGCCTCAAAGGGATTGGGCGGAAGACTGGCGGGACGGTCAATGCGCCACGTGCCGTCGTGGACCAGGGCATAGACCGTCGCAAGACGGCTGGCAACCGTGTCCCCCACGAAGAGCCCCGGCCTAAACGCGGCGGCACCAAGCGCCGATGCGGCGATGACTATCACAAACAGCGAGACGCGAACCGCTCGTTGCAGCGAGTTGTTGGCGGGCGTTTCGGTGACTGCGTCGTCGGGCATCATGCCCCCCGGTCCGGCCTATTCAAGGTCCTTGCCCGTGAGCTTCGACCAAGTGCGCGTGAACCACCCCGGTTTGCTTTCCGACGGGTTGACGCGGACAGTGTCGTCGCGCCGGGGAATCCATTCGCCCCCGACATTTTCTTCCGTCTTGGCCGCGACATAAAGGCCGCCCACACGGTGCCAGCGCCCGTTGCGCAGTTCGTAGTTGAGCGTCTCCGAACCAGTGTCCCGCAGGAAATTGCCGTCTTCAACAGCGGCGTCCCGTTCACGGTGCATGCGCGTGCTGAAACGTGTCTTGTTTGCCTTCACTTCGGCGATAAAAGGCCGTGTCCGCGACTCGTTGTCGCTCAACTGAATCTCAAAGGTGTCCGCTCCGTCGGGATATTCCACGTATTCTTTGTAGTAATAGGGGCGTTTGCGGACCAGGTCGGGATTGGTCTTGTTTCCGCGGCGCAGTTCCGACTGTATATAACCCCGGACGGTATCCTTCAGGCGCGATTCGGCCTCATCGCGTGACGCGACCGCAACGGGCCCGTCCGCCGCGTTTGCCGCAGCCTCCTCTTTCTTGCTGTCTTTACCGCCGCCAAACCACCCGCCAATGGTACTGCAGGAGGACAGACTCACAATAATCGCCGCTGAAAGCAGCAGGCCCGTGATACGTGAAGTCATTGCTGGGAGAACCTCATCAAGGCGACATGCGCGCCGGTTTTTGTTTGTTGTTAGCCCGAGACTATAGCACATTTGACAACCGGGCCAAAGTCAATTGGCGGACACGGGCATCATCACGCGGGCGATAACCGACCTGGGGTTGCCCACACTGGACACAACCTTGGGGTCTTCGACCCGCACAAAATTGGGTCCAATGCGTTTCACGATGAAACGGTTCTGCAACAAATCACCTTCGGAAACAGTCTGCTCCCGTTCGGGAATGTTGGGGTTGTTCAGCCGGAACGTGGCTGTCTTTTTGTCCTGGTCGATGCCTGCCAGAACAAATTTGTAGAAGTTAAGTTCCTGATTGACCTTGTCCATGAGCTTTACGATACGGTCATCGGTGTCTTTCATGCCCGCCCGCGAGGCGTCAGTGGAAGCCGACTCCATGAGGCTGCGGTCATAGGGTATTGCATTCAGCCGCTTATCAATGTCCTCAATGAATTTCTCGCGCACTTTCTGGGCAATATCCCGGTATTCCGGTGTGTCGTTGTTCTTTAGCGCCGTAATGGCCTCTTCCATTGCCTGGATGAGGGGCTTTCCGGAAGCCATCATTTCCAACGCATGGTTGGGATATACCGGAGCCTGCGGCTTGCTGTGCTCCTTGTATTCGGCATACTTCTTGTGGACGAATCCGCCGCCGAACCAGAGGAACGCAAGGGCCACCACGACCATGCCGCCGATCATCGCCTTGTGCGCAAGTTCCTGTGCGGCCGACGGTTGGTTGGGCCTGCGGCTTGTGGAAAAGTCATCCAGCCCCAGCGACGACGCAAGGTCATGCCGGGCCGTGTCCAGAGGGGGCAAAGAGGCACTCCCCGAGCCGCCCATACGCTCGTCGGGGGTCTTTTTGCGGCCAAACCACCCTTTACGCTGTTCCCGCTCGCGGGCTTTGGCGTCGGAGGACGCTTTCTCCTCGCTCATGAAAGATTGGAGCGCCTCTTTAACATTCCCGGAAACGGTATAGCTGGAACGCGCTTCGCCGCCCAAGTCTTGGACGGTCAGCGTTTCCACTTCTTTGCGGGGCTTGCCCACGTTGGACCCGCAATAACGGCACCGGTTTGCCAGAATGCTAATCGGCATCCGGCACTCCGGGCACAGCCGCATTGGGTCTTCGTAGCGGTCGTTCTTTTCAGAATTTCCTGCCATGATACTCCCTCAAAGGCCTGAAAGTCCGCTTCTTCGAACTCAGCAAGTCTTGCCCTCAACTGACAACCCACCACGCATCCGGCCTACGAACGGCACAATATGCTTATGCTGCGCAGAATAGCTGTTTTTCTTTTCAAATGCAAGCTGAATACGCTGCCTTAACGCAAAGGGCAACCGGCAGGGTGACCGGGGGATGGTGCCGGTTTTTTTCGGTGCATCAAGGCGCGGCTTCCGTTGAATTCCCTCCGGGAATTGGCCGTGCCCATTATCAGATGGGTTTGAGCGAGAAAAGGCGTGTTTCTCCGGCATGCAGCGGAAGGAGGAATCCGTCTTTTTGCACCCACCCGATGGTGGAGTCGAACAGGTCCTGAATGTCATAAAAACCGCCCAGTGCAACCGTGCGCTTGCCGGCTTGGCTGCCGTGAACCGCAAGCAGGTTGCCGCCGGCGTATACCGTGTCACAGAAATTGGCGTCTCCCGGCTGGATGAAGAGGGGCTGTTCCAGTATGCGCAGCAGTTCGCAGACAAGTGCGGGCGCAATGCCCGGCTCTGCCACATAGACAGAGGTCCATCCGCTTGGTTGGGACTTTACCGCTATGCTGGGCTTTCCGGATGCCTTGTATTGCGCCAGCACGTCTGCGCCGGAATCGTCGATATAGAAGAGCGGATTCCATGATTCAGGCTGGCCAATAAGCGTGTTTTCCGCGAGAAACTGGCCGGGAATCGTGAAGACGGACGAACTTTCCGCGGGCTTGTCGAAGGCGTGAACCGTCATGCCCGTGGTGGCGGAGATGTTGTCCGCCGAGGCAACCGCGTCGATATAGCCCGGCGCATACAGCCACAGCGCGCAGGCCTTCTCCCGCCCGAGGCGTTCCTGAAGGGCGGTGCGGTCCGCCGCCGTCAGGCGGAATGTGTTGATGAAACAATACACGGGTGCAGGCGGGGCAACGCCCTCGATTACGTCGCGAAGCAGCACGAAACGGGCGGGCACACCCGCCCGGAGCACCGCGTCGCGCCCCCCGTTGAGCAGGATCGTGTTTACCTTGACGTCGCATTGCTGGTAGAAGCGGGAATCCTCGTCCACCACCACATTGACCCCGATGGAGGCTGAACTGGCCGGTTCGCCGGGACCGGGTGCGGGGTGTGCTGCATAGATGTCCCGCATGCGCCCGAACTCGGCAAATTGTTCCTTGTCATTAAGCCACCCTTCCCCGGCAGGGTCGGACCAGACGACGCCGAGACCGTTGACAAGGGCACCGGAAAAGTTTCGCCGCTGCACGTCAAAGATGTCTTCGGCGCGCACGCCGCGCATCCGGGAAAACTGGCCCGTGTCCGCGTCGCGCTGCACGCCCGTCCGGGTGTCGTCCAGAATGATCCAGGTGCGGCCGCGGGCCGTGAGGCTGTGAACGGGTCCCATGAAACCGCCCACCCCGCCCAATCCGCGGTCCACGGAGGAAACAGAACTGATGAAGCCGTCCAGGTTGCTCTCAAGCAGATTGGCCAGGGCAAAATGTCCGGCCGCATTGGAGGCCAGTTCGAGACTGTAGCCGTAATAGGCGAGCAGCAGCGGCTTGATGGCGGAGGTGGCGGCAACGTGCGATGCCACGGCGGCGACGGCATCGGCGGTGATTTCGGAGGAATAGCGCAAATAATCCACGGAAGGCTGGGCTCCCGGCAGCGCAAAGAACACCTGTCCCAGGTTTTCCGTGTCCGGACGCGCCGGAATCGTCACATCACCGGCCTTGAGTTGGGGTGCCTGCCATGCCTGGCGGAGCCCTTCTTCCGTTTGATAGTGGCGGATGAGCCAGTCGCGGAAGCCCTGGCGGTTCACTTCGGAGCGGTCGTACTCGGTCGGTTGCTGCCAAAGGTCGTCAACAAGCCCCCGCAACACATATCCGGAGATGCGCCTGCTCACTTCGCCGCCCTCAATGGATTCCATGAGTTTGGTGAATGCGTTCCGGGCATCCTGAAGCCATTGCTGCGAGGCGGCGCTCGGAAACGGCTGCGGCGTTCCGTTGACCACCATTAATTCCCCCGCGTGCGCCTGGCGCCACGTTTCGTCCGGATTCAGGCTGACTTGGACAAGGAAGGTCGCCTTGGGGTCGGCGGCAATATAACGTTTCAACACCGACAACGGCTCTGCCGGGTGCGTCTCTCCCGACCACGTGAGCGGGACCGGCACAACATACCGGTGAATGTTGGATTCGGAAGCCAGGGCCACTTCCTCAAGCACGGTTTTCCATGAATCCTCATTTGTCGGATTCGCATAGAAATAGACCGGGGGTGCCGTCGGATCAAGCACGGTCGCAGGGCTTTCGGGGGTGTCCTTGCCGGGCGTTGCCACCGGCTGTTCGCCGGCGGATTTCGGCATTGCCGGTGTTTCCTCGGGAATGGAATACTTGCCTATCCAAAGTCCGCCCGCGCCCGCGACGGCCATAAGGACCAGCAGGATGAAGATGCGCAGATACAGCGCTGAATTGTCAGATTTTCCGGTTTCGGACATAGCCAGCCAGGTGCCTCAGGCATTCCGCCCCTTCCCCGAAGGGGGAAATGGCCGAAATGGCCTCTTCGATCAGGGTGTCAACACGGGACCGCGCGCCCTCTTCGCCGAGCAGTTGCACAAAAGTGCATTTGCCCGCATCCTCGTCGGGGTCGGCGGTGTCTATCAGGTCGTCGGTGATTTGAAACGCCATGCCGACCGGGGCCGCATAGTCGGCCAGACGCTTTTCAATTTCACTGTCCGCGCCAATGAGCACGGCCGGAA
The DNA here is from genome assembly GCA_964580415.1 of uncultured Nitrospirales bacterium. Classification (GTDB taxonomy): domain Bacteria; phylum Hydrogenedentota; class Hydrogenedentia; order Hydrogenedentales; family CAITNO01; genus CAITNO01. The sequence goes on along the minus strand of CAZOMH010000077.1, from coordinate 3,321 downwards.
GTCGTATTGCCGCCACAAAGAGCGCCCCCGCTTTTTGGGCATGCACCTGCATCACCGTCTCCAGCGATGCGTCTCTTCCGGTCATTTTGAGGTCAAGTTCCTGGCCGCCGACGAGACCGCGGGTGCCCAATGCCCCGTCGAGCAGCGCCACGGCGGTCGCCGCATTTTCCGGACTGCCCAGCGTGCATGCGTTTCGGGCGACCATGCGGAAAGAGGCGCTGAGCAGTGCCACGGCCGCCAGTATGGCCGTGGATTCCCCGTATCGCTTGTGGGTGCAGGGGCGTCCGCGGCGCAGGGCCGCGTCGTCCATGCAGGGAAGATCGTCCAGAATAAGGGAGGTTGTGTGGGCAAGTTCCACGGCGCAGGCCGCGTCGTAGAAGTCCTCCGGACGGCGGCCCAGCGTTTCGGCCGCGGCCAGCATGGCCATGGGGCGAAGCCGTTTGCCCCCGCTGAAAACGGCATAGCGCATTGCCTCATGCACCTTTTCAGGGGCCGTGTTGGCGGCGGGCAGGCGCGACTCAAGGGCCTCGTCCACGAGACGAATGCGTTCCCGGAACCTTTCCAGTTTGTCAGCGGCCATTGGCGGTGTTTCCAGCAGCGGTGAATTCTTCCTGTTCCAGGGAAATCCATCCGCCATATTCGGTCGGTGCATATGTTTGCCCGGCGCGGAAAATACGTCCGGCAGTGAACAGAATCCTTCCGGGCGGAACCTCAAGCGTGACAACATCCGACCCGGAGGTGGACAAGACAGCCAGGGTCTCCCCCCCGGACGACACACGCACACATGTTGCGCCCAAGTGAGGATAGCAATTCGCATGGAAAATCCGCAAATACCCTCCCGGCGTGTCCAGCCAGGCCTCGGCGCTCATTGGCCGGAAAGACCGTCCCTCTTTTGTGACGGGGGGGTACCAGCCGTCCCGGGGCAGTTCCATGGCGGGACAAAAAAGACGGTCACGGTAAATCATCGGCCAGAAACGGCCCATGGAAAGCCCGTGTTTCCTGCGTTCACGCCGGCAGGATACCGCGCCGGGGATATGCCCAAAAGCGGAGGCCCATGCGCGAATATGGACGGGGACGCGCCACCATAGTCCGTCAAGTGCGGCCCGGCCCAGCGATTTCAGTTCGGCAAGCGCCATCCAGGGCAGGCATTGCAGGATGCGCAGGCACGGAAAGTTTCGCAGGATGACCAGAAAGCGGTTGCGCGTGGCCAGGAAATACTTGTGCCGCGCACGGGCCCCCTCCCCCATCGACGCGCTGAACTTGTGCTCCACCACCGCCCCCGGACAGGGCCGCACTTCATAACCCGCATCCCAAATGCGCAGGCACAGGTCGAGATCGTCCAGGTAGATGACGAACTCTTCCGGCAGCAGACCGGTTTTCCGGAGCGCTTCGGTCCGTATCAGGCAGGCCCCGCCGCATGCGCCGATGACCGCATGCCCCCCGTTCCATTCCGGGCCGTCCAGACGCCCCGCGCCGATGTCCCAGCTCGCTCCGGCACGGCTGCACAGGAGGCCGGCAGAATTGATCACAAAGGGCTGATCGAAAAGAACCATCTTGGGCGCGACCACACCGACTTTCGGGTTGGCCTCGGCGAAGGCAACCGTCTTTTCGAACACATCGGCCGATACCCGGGTGTCGTTGTTGAGCAGGAAGACATATTCTGCGCCCGCATCCAGCGCCCGGCGCATGCCCGCATTGTTGCCGCCACTCCAGCCGAGATTCCCCGCGAGTTCCAGAATCTCCACCCGCGGGTCATGGCCGTATTGCTCCCGTACAAACGCCACGGACCCGTCCGTGCTGCCGTTGTCCACGAGCACAAAGCGCACGTTGGTGTAATGGTTCGCCAAAAGCGAGTCATAACAGTCGCGAAGATGTTCGCGGCCGTTCCAGTTGATTACCAGCACATGCAGCAGGGGTTCATTCATTTCGGGGGAAGTATAGCAGAGCGTCCGTTGTGGGCGTGCGGTCCATGCGCATCACGAAGACCACCGTCCGGTTCCCGCGGCATGGTGGGCGGGTCACCGCTGCGTCCGTCCACGGCGGACAAGTTTCGCTTGGGTCAGTCCCGGTTTTGGCCCCTTTGAAACCAGCCCCTTGTTCACTGGGTATCAAAACACCAGGAATGTGTCCCAATAAGGGTGATTAATTCCGAGTTTAGATGGCATTATCTGTAATGTGTCCCAATAAAGACGCCTATCTGTGCTCGAGAATAGATATCCGCCCTTGCTCCGTTGTGAACGGAGCTCCTGCAACAACGAAGCGCGGACCGCTTCGCAGCCAAGCCGATTCTGCTGGACGGGTGTGCCTGTCGTTACACGGGGTAGGAGTAGTGCCCTCAAATATGCCACCTGCCGTGAGTTCAGGGCATCAAAATACGGGGCGGAAGTCAATATAGCCGGTGGCTGTCCCCGTTTAAATCCGCGGGCACCTGGAAGTCCCATCCCTGAAGGGGCGGAAACTTGATACCAGGGATAGACAACTATTTAACTGAATGTTGCGACAGACCCTGCAAGAGAGAGAATGCGAATGAGTGTTCCTTACCTGCAAAGGTGTACGGAAGGAATCCAATTGACTGATATAATAGGTTATCCGTCCGGATCATTTGCCATAAGTGAGGTTTGAAAATGACGCTGCAAGTGGAGAGAGGATTGCCAAGGGTCTTTTATGCTCGGCCCTGGTTCATTGTCCGATACTGCGTGTGGCTTGGCGCGTGCATAGTGTTTGCGAACTCTCTTACCTACTGCGCTCTTCACCTTCTTAGATTGGATCCCTTTCTCGCGCCCATGTTGGAGAAACATAATATTGAACACGAGTACATGATTGTCACTGCATTGGGGCTCTTCTCGCTTCCATTATTCTTGGTGTCTTACAGAAGGCTTGTCGTGACGCTTGATGAGAACAACGGAATTGAGCTGAGAATTGGACATCGCCGTAAACATGTTGCTTGGAGTGAAGTGGCCTCGTTCAAGTACGTGTTCTCAAAGTACATCCCCCACGCCTTGTACGTGTTTGGAGGGGATGAGGGTTCATTCTTCGTAACGCCGATACTCGTGATCCCGCCGTTCGTTGAGTGCAGCTTGATAGCACAATCTCTTGAGGAGATGGGAATACCTAAGGGGCAGCGCAAGTGCTGTGTCAGCATCTGGGAGTATCGGAGGGGTTGGGATAAGATGAAATGACGCCGAGCGTCATTGTGGGCAAACAGGGAGACAGCGCCGGGTGGAATTAAGGACGGAATTCAGGGACGCCCATCAGGTGGCCCGGTGTCAAGGGCTACCAAGTATAGGCATTTTTTCCGCCTCCGCCATGGGCGCTGGCCAG
>CAZOMH010000076.1:0-11264 GCA_964580415.1 uncultured Nitrospirales bacterium | reverse complement strand
GGAAGGTGGTGGCATAAGAGCCGGGCCACAGGCGCCCATGAACGGTGGATGGCGGGCATGCGCGAACTGGTGTCGGGCATCAAGGGCGGACGCCAATTCATCCGCTTTATCAACATCGAATCTGTCGGCGCGGGAAGGCTGTGCTACACCACGTCCGAGGGCGAACTGGTGGCTGCCGCCTGCGGCGAGGACCTCGTCGATGCGGCGAAGGTCGAAGCGTCCGCACACGGTTTCGCTCCTGCAAAGCTGCGCCGAATCGATTCCGCGGCGCACATTCCCCTTGCGCGCGGCCACGCAGCCATCAGCCTTATGGGCCTCGACCCCAACGGCATTCCGCGCCACTGGAACTGGGTATCCGACAGCATTTCCGAGGTGGACGAGCGCGCCATCGCGCAAACCGCCGACTTTGCGCACGCGATAGCAAAGCGGCTGGGGGAGAAGGAAACGCTCTGACGCGCTCCCTTTGGGCGCGCATGGCTATTTTGCGGGCAGAGGTTAATGCTGCCGCGGGGGCGACGGGGGCCTGCCGGGGAGTTCCTTGTTGCGGAACGACTCCGGGGGGTGTTGGAATGCCTCCAGATCGCGCCGGGGATTTTCCCACGCCTTGGCAGCGGCACCGCGCACAAGGTTGAGCGCAAGCGCGTAGTCCGGGTCCTGGTCGCTGGCATAGACGACCGGGCTGCATGTTGGCCGTCCCTGCATGGATTGGCCCAGCGGTGCGGCCAGGAAAAGGCTTTGGGCGGGGCGGTTCAAGTCGATCCAGTCCAACCGTGTCACCTCGTCCGGTTTGTGGCAGGCCGCGCAACGGCGTTCGTGGATCACATGGAGCTGTTCCTGCAGTGTCTTGTCCGCCGCAGGGTCGTAAGCGGCTTTGGCCGGGCGCTTGTTCACAAAGCGGTCATGGTAGGGCGCATTGGCGTCGATCCACATGGTCAAGCGGAGCCGCTCTTCGGGCGAGAGTTCCACCCGTCCCGGATGCTTTTCATCGCTCAACGCGCTGATGAGTCTGCTCTTGAGGGAACCATAGGCGCCCGACGGCGTGATGCCCGCATCCTGGGCGCGCGCCGCGGACAGGGAAACCAGCTTGTTGGCCAGAATGGTCTCGTAGGCGCGGTTGTGCCCATAGCCGGGCACGGCGTCGTCGAAGGAGATCAACCCGCCGGAGAAGTCGAACCCGCCCGCGGGTTTGAGTCCCCCATGGCACTTTACGCAGTGCGCGTCGAGCACGGGTTGCACATCCCGCAGGAAACTGATCGGGCGGTCGCCCCAGGGGGGCGGGATGAGCGGGGCGGGATCATTTGCGGCCAAGACCCGTCCGGACTGTATCGGCGCGGCGTTTCGGGATTCGTGGCAGCCCGCGCAGCCGCGGAACTCACCCGGCTGAAAACTGATGAAGGAACGCATGCGCCGCAGTTCCATGCGGTTCTCGTCGAGAATCTGAAAATACACCGCCGTGTCCGCGGGCACGCGGAAGCGCACGCTGCCGTCCGCTTGCACAGGCGCGTCGCCGAGGATGCGAACCGGTGTCCAGTTGGTCAAGTTCTTGAAGTCAGCGCCGGGACCGCCGTAGCGGTGGTCCTCGCCGTAACGGTGTCCGCCGCGCTCGTTGTCGTAGGGCCAGCCAACCGGTTCGGCGATGCGAAGATAGCGGATATTTTCCTTCGCGATATCTCCGCTTCCATAACCGATGTCACTCACAACGCACAGCGCGTCATTCGTTGCGGTGTTCGTTGCGTCGGGCAGAACGGGCGGTGCCGGTCTTGGGCGCAGGGGTATGGGACAGAAACAGGAGATGGCCGGATCGCGGCAGATCAGTTCTTTGTTTCCATGCACATCCACAAAGTACAGCCCGTATCCGGCGGGTTCGGTGGTCTTGCCGCCGTGGGTATAGGCGACGAGGAAGGACGTGTCGGACAATGCCCAGGGGCTTCCATAGTAACCGTCGAAGTCGGAGACGCCGCCTTCGGGCACGGGCACGCCGTCCATGCCTCCCTCCGGGGGAAGGACGCCCGGCGTCACAATGCCGATACCGCCGGGTTCGTTTATCCCTTTACGGTGGTCCAAAACCACGAGGGGGCCGACAGGCAGTGTGTGATGGCCCGCCGCGATGGCGACCAGTTTGCCGCTGCCGGGTATGGACCGCATGTCTTCCAGCGCCCAGGGGTTGACAAAGTGCTGCTTGAACAGCGCGTCCGCCCCGGTGCCGTCCGGACGGATCACCCAGACGGACTGAATGAATGCCCAACTGCGCTCGTGGTATTCCCACCGGGTGTAGGCGATCACGCCGTTGTCCAGGCAGTGCGGCAGGTAGTCGCCGTCCTTGTTCGCGCTGAGGCGGCGCATGCCGCTGCCGTCGGGCCGGGTGGCATAGAGGTTGCAGCTCGTCTCGTCCTTGTCGTACTCGTTGCATTGCAGCGACGTGCCGCAGCGTTCCGACACGAAGACGATGTCCCCGTTGGGCGCATAGGTGGGGTCGAGGTCGCTCCATTGGCCCGTGGTCAACTGCCGGACAGTGCCGTCGTCGAGGCGGAGTTCAAACAGATGGGTGGGCTCCTCTTCCCGTCGGAGGCGGTAACTTTGCGTGCGGTCCAGCCAGCCCTCCGGCGGGTTCTCACTCTTCGCGCGGGCGTAGCCAAACACCACACGGCTGCCGTCGAACCACAGGTCCATGCCGTGTACATGCCCCGGCCCCAGCGCGTTATTGAGCAGCGTTCGGCAGGACGCGACTTGTGCGTCGGGCGGAAGCGTCCGCAGGTCCGCAAGCGAAGCAAAGAGCCCTTTGCTGTCCGAGCCGGGGTGCAGGACGCAAAGGTCGCCGCCGGGTTTGGAAACCCAGGGCATGTGGTTCAGGCAGACATCCGGATAGGTTTCCTGGGTGAAGCGCTTGGCGAACAGCAAACGGTCGAAATCCAGCAGCGGATTGGCCAGTACCATCCGGCGCAGGCTCCAGCGGACATCGAGATAGAGCGCACGCAGCGTTTCCCCGGGCGCGTCTGCCGGCAGTTGAGCGAACTTGGTGGCTGTATTGTCGAGTTCAGCGAGGGACGGCGAAACATCAATACCCTGCTCACGCAGGCGTGCGGCTTCCCTGCGGGCACGATCAAGACAGGCGGCAACGGGATACTCCACCTGAACGTCGATCTTCTTTGTGGACCAGGGACTGAGGCTGGACTGGTCCGCCGGACGGCCCAGCGCAATGTTCGCCGCGTCGTCGCCAAGGGCATATATCTCGACCTCGTCCAAGTGGAGGAAGATCGGTGCGGCACTGGGGATTGCGAGCCGGATGAACCGGGCCTTCAGCCCTTGGTCTTCGAAGCGCAGTTCCAATGGCGGGGCGCCGCCAATCCCCCCGAAATGCCGGCCCTTGTTGTCGTGGCACAGCGCCCATGTTTTTCCATCGGCGGAGCCAAAGACTTGCAGCGTGTCGGCATTGTGCAATCCGGGCGCATAGTCCAGGCGGTTGTAGACCACGATCCGCCCGACCATCCGTTCTTCGCCCAAATCCACCTGCCACCAGGGGTTGGGTTCCTGGCCGGTGTGGAATCCATACGCGCCGTTCTTGACGCTGTCGCAGGCCCCGGCCGCGTCCGACTGCGTTGTGACGGGACGTTTGAGACTGAGCAGCCAGTCCTCCTCGACCAGTTTCCGCATGTCGCCTGCCGTGACAGCTGTTTCCTTCGGCACGGCGACACAGGGATTCGGCAACGGGGGCACCCGGTCTGCGGCGGCAACTGCGATGGAGGACAGGATCAAGGACAAGAACAGGAACGGGCATATCGTCAATCGGCCATTAATATGAGGCATGGCGAATATCCTGTTGTGTGTCAGCCTGAACCGGAGAGCCGCTGGCATGGGGCCAGGATAGAGTACCCCAATCAGGCACATATTCTGAAATGGCCCCGTTGAAATATGCGCGGAGATGCGGGAGCGTGTTTCGCCATTCCTGAAAAGCAGGGTGAACCCGGCGCGGGAACGTGTACAATGGGCGGGTGCGCCGGGTGTCGGATGCTTCGGCGTGCGTCGGTACAGCGGCCGCCGGGCCAGGGAGACGAATATGATTTCATCACGTTGCGCGGGACTCTGCGCCGGTCTTGCTGTTGTGTGGTTTGTCCTGAATGCAAACGCCGACCAGGCAGAGGATGTGCTGAACAGTCAGCGGGAGTTCAACGCAGTCCAGATCGTGTACCGCGGCGGCGTTCCGCACACCGACCGGCGGGGACATCTGCTGACCGCATATGATCCGGACAAGTCGTTTTTTCAGATTGGCACCTGGGGCGCGCCTTTGCCCGGCAAGTATTACGATTCCGAATGCGACTGGGCCGTGCTCAAGGCGGCGAATTTCAACACCGTTTGGCCCTGGCCGACCGATCCCGAAAGGGCGCTCGAAGCCGGAGCGTCTTTCGGCATGCAGATTGTGCCGATGGGCGGGATTGCGGAAGAGAAACTGGCGGCGATCAAGGATCATCCGAACCTCTTGGGAAACGTCTGGATGGACGAACCCATCGGCGGTCTTGGCAGCAGGGATATGGACGAACTCTTCGCCAAGTTCACCGCCTACCGCGACAAGGCACACACCATTGCGCCGGGCCTGCCGGTTTTCATCAACGACGCGCCATGGATTATGCCCCCCGCGGCGACGTGGTGGCTCAAATGGAACTCCGCCGGCGACGTTTCCTGCCACGACAACTATCCCGTCATGAACCGTACAGGACGTGCCGTGTCGGTTGGCGCCGACCCCAACGGCATCCCGCAGACCGTCTCCCTCGCCGCGGCCGATGTGGGGGAACAAAAACCGGTGTGGCTTATCGTGGGGGCGTTCGACCAGCCCGGCGCGTACGGCCAGTCTTTTCCGTTCCGTTACCCGACGCCGGAACAACTGCGCGCCTGCGTGTATGCGGGCGTCATCCACGGCGCAACGGGCATTGTGTACTTCATCTGGGACAACTATGTCCCGCGTGACGGCGCGGTGATTGGCATGTCGCCCAATCCGCTGCCGCACTACACGCCCAATCCGCGCCAGGAGGGCCGGCCGCGACCAACACCGGCCACACCGATCCAGCTTATCAACGCGAAAGCGCTCTGGGAAACCGCGGGGCAGGTGAACCGCGAACTCATGGAACTCGTTCCGGCCATCCTTTCGCCAACGGCTGGTCAGGACGTGCCCTACACGCTCAAGATTGAAGGAAAGGCGCCGACCGCCACGCCCATCCGAACGTTGCTGAAACGCGCGCCCGATGGAAGCTATGTCCTGCTGACTGTCAATGTGGACGACGCAGTCCTCAAGGTTGTCTACGAATTTCCCCGTCCGCCCGAAAAGGTCGAAGTCCTGTTCGAAAACCGCCTTCCGGAAGACCTGGCGGAAGGCGCGAAAACGTTTGAACTCAGCTATGAACCCTTTGCCGTTCACGTCGTGCGCATGGCGATGCCGCAAGCGGTTCACTGATACACGAAGACCTGCGGCATGATCATGGCCATGCCTTCCCGGTTCATCAACTGAAGACGGCCAAACAGATCAACGACCGCGGCGGCGCGGGGGCGGTCAAGACCTTGCAGCAGCGCCGCAAGGCCGCGCATTTCAGCGGAGGCCCCCGCAGGCGATTCAAGTCCTCCCGGCCCCATGTGCGCGCCCGTTTCGAGGTCCGTGTTGGACTTCTTGTCTTTACCGAGAACGGCCCCGGCCAGCAGACTGACCGCGTCCCCGGGTTCGGGCACAACCCGCACCTCGTATTTCTCCAGGGACACGGACTTCGCCGCAAAGGCAATGGCCGCCTCCAGTCCGCCTATCTTGTCCACGAGTCCGAGATCGAGCGCCTGTCTCCCCGTGAATATGCGTCCGCCCGCCATGTCATCGAGCTTCCTGGTGAGTTTTTGGCCGCGTCCCGCCTCGATGTGCGCTTTGAACACCCCGTAACTCGCCTCAAAGGTTTCAGTCAACATGGCCCGTTGCGGTTCGGTAAACGGATGCTGTCCGGAGAACATGTCCGCGTTGGCGCCCCGCTGGTACGGAAACCAGTTCACGCCGAGTTTCTTCCACAAATCAGCGGTGACGAGTTTGAAGCCAATGACGCCAATTGATCCGGTAATGGTGGTCTCATCGGCAAAGATCGTTCCCGCCCCGCAGGAAACATAATATCCTCCGCTGGCCGCCACGCTGCCCATGGAAACAACCAGCGGTTTCCGCTTCTGAAGCAGTTCCGCCGCCCGGTGTATCACCTCGCTTGCCGTGACAAGGCCGCCCGGTGAATTCACCCGCAGCACCACGGCCTTGATGGAATCGTCGTCCATGGCCTCCTTAAACGCTGCCCGCAGGTCGCCGCAGCGGGCCTTGGCCGCATCGCCATAGCCGCTTACAATATCGCCGTTGAGATAGATCAATCCTATGCCGTCCCCGGACCCGGACCTTTCCAGCCGCGCGAAATACCGCGCCGTGTTCCAGGCTGACCGGAAGGGATGGTTCATATCCACCTCCGGCGCGGGTTCCCTGTGGTAGTCGTTGTCGATGCGTGTGTCCGCGCCGCACTCCCGCCTGACGAGTTCCACAACATCCTCCTGATACTCAACGGCATCAACAAAACCCTCCCTTAGTGCCCGATCCGCCGGGATGAGGCTGGAGTCAACCAATACCTTCACCTCGTCCACGGTCTTGTGCCGCGACTCCGCCAGCATGGCCAGGCAGCTTTGGTATTGTCCGTCAAGCACCCAGTTCATGTTTTCCCTGGCGGCGTCGCCGGGTTCCGAGCACGCGAGCATTTCGCCCGCCGCCTTGTAGTCCCCGATATGCACGACATCCGACGCCAAACCGATTTTGGCAAGACCGTCTTTCAGATACATGGTCTCCGTGTACAGGCCCCTCAGTTCAAGCGACACGGTTGGCGCAACGCTCAGCCGCGACGCCGCCGCCAGTGCGGTGTACAGCGGCAACGGAATTGTCTGGTCCTCGCAGTGGGCGAAGGCCTTCTTGCCCGACGATTCAAAGTCCAGCAGCGCCGCACGCAGTTCCTCCATTTCCGACAACCGGACCGTCAGGTTGCTGAAGGTAATAATTGCCGCCTTGATGGCGGGGTCCTCCTTTGCATCTTTCAACCGCCCGAAGAGGCTGTGGAACGTTGCGGGCTGGCCCATGAATGTCCCCACCATGTCCGCCTGGGGAGATTCTGCCGGTGTTCCGTCCAGATGGAAATGCGCGATGCGTTCGGTTCGCGCCGACGGGCCGTGTAACAGCACCGCCCAGAGCAGTGCGGGCACAAGGAATATTTCCAGCACCCCGAGTATCAGGGCTGTATTCGCAAGCGCCCGGCCGCGGAGGAGACTGTCCTTCCGCAAGTCCCTCTTTGCCCGCAGTGCCGCAATGATCGCCGGCACCGCCCCGAACACCCACAGGAACAGCCCGGAAAGCGCCAGCAAGAAGGCTGCAACAGCGTTCTTTGACCTGGCCGTTTTTTCTTTCCGCACACTTTCGTTGCTCACACTGTCTTCGGTATTGGACATTATTACTCCTTCCGGCCATGGGCCGTTGCCAATGTTTGGACATACTTGTCCCTGTACTGAAAAAAAAGTGGTCTGTCGCGCTTTGGCCCGTCCGCGGCGGCGGAGCCGCCGTTAACTGTTGCCGAAGACGCTGTGGGTCCAAGTGCGGGCAGGTGACATCACCCGAATCTGCACCGCCTGCACCCGGGTGGCGAAAGCGGAAAGGTGTCTGGGGAGAATGCCAAGAGGTCCTGTGTCATTTTTCGAACGCAGCCTTTGCTTTTTCCATGGCCTCCGTTCGCTCACGTTCGCTGATGATGTCGTACTGTCCCAGCAGGCGCGGCTTGCCCGGGGCCGTGATGTCGAGGATTTGAAACCCGTACCGGTCGGCCACGTACAACCGGTTTCCCGCGGCCAGGAGTTTTCCCGCACCTTCACGCGGCGTATGGGAACCCAGCCGCCGGCAGTCCATGGTGGTGTCGTAGCACTTCACCTCCTCCTGGTCGGCTATGTACACCACGTTGTTGGCCGCCTCAACGTTCCATGCGCCCTTCGCCGTGGCAAAACGGCCCAGCAGTTTGGGCGTGGCCGGATTGGAAATGTCAAAGACGGAGGCGCGGCCGAGATACCAGCGGAAGTACTCTATGGGAACGTATGCGCGGTCGTTTACAAGGGAAACGCCCCATGATTCGCCGTGCGAATCATAGCTTCCCGCCAGTTTCGGACTGGCAGGGTTTCCCACGTCCACCACTTTCAGTCCGTCGCTTGCCAGGTAGGCAAAATTGCCCCGGACCTTGATGTCGTGGGTCCAGCCTTCAATGGGAAGCTGTCCGACCGGTGATGGTTTGGACGGGTCCTGTATGTCGTAGACAAGCAGCGTTGTCCCGGGAACGGCAGAGGTCCGTTGGCTCATGTAGGCATGCTTTCCCGCGACGGTGAGGCATTCCACATACTTCGCATCGGGGAACCCGGACACACGTTTCGGATTAGCGGAATCCTTGACGTCATAGATCTCGGTCTCGTCATTGTCCCCCTTGATGTCGGCTGCCATCAGTGACTGTAGCGTGGCACCCTTGCGGATCTGGTCGACAAGCCGGGGAAGGTCAGGATTGCCAGACTCTTCCGGACACCACGCCACGTAGAGAAGGCCGTTCCGCGCGGCCAGCGCGGCAGCGGTGCGCTTTGGGCGGAGGGAATGTACCAACCGCGGTGCTGCCGGGTCCTCGACATCGACAAACTGAACGCCGTTCCTGTCCCGGGCCGGGCCAATACAATGCCAGCCGACATAGACAATGTTGTCCCCAGCGGCCATGGCGTTAATGAAGGTTCCTGACAGTGCCATTGCCTCTTCTGCCAGGCGTTGCTGTTCAGCAGTGGGAGGCGGCCCTTCCTGCCCGCCGGCCAGCGGCACTGCAAGCAGCAGGATGCCGAAGCATAATACAGTTCGCCCCATTGGCCGAGTTGTCATTCCTTTTTCCTCCGTCTGAAAACCGTTTTGGCCTGCCCCCGGGTGAGATGGGCGATTTGCCGCAGGACCGCACCCATTGCCGGCATCAGTTTGCGCAAAGTCAACTGTTCATTCTCCGGTTCCAGTCGAATTCGCGCGAGGTCACGATGTCCTCCATGTGCTGAATGCGCCGGTCGAGGTTGTCGAAGGTGCGCTTCAGCCGCCGGATGGCCATGCTGCGGGAGGAGGTGTAGGAGTTGTAAAACTCGCCGTCCTCCTCGGTGACAAGGGGCACCGCGGGCTCCGGTTTCATCAGCAGGGCCGCCAGGAAGTAGAGCCCCAGCACGGGCCAGAAACCGGTGAAAAGAAGCATCACCAGTGCGATGACGCGCGTCCAGAACAGGGACACGTTCATATAATCGGCAAGTCCCCGGCACACGCCAAGGATGCAGCCGCGGCGCGAGCGGTACAGGGGGCCGCGTTCGTCGTTGAATCTGTCTGTCATGACTTGTCCTTCCGATCCTTGTCGAGCAGGATGGTTTCGAGGGAACCGACCCGCTGCTCCATCTTCTGCAACTGGTTGTGCATCTCCTGGATCAGGCGCGTGTCTTCCAGTTCACGCGCCGAATCCCGGCCGCCCCGTATTATTTTCAACGCGGCCAGTCCCAGGCCTCCGATGATGGCCACCAGGGGGATGCTGAACACCATGAACACGGCCAGCATGGCCACGTCGAAATGCGGAATGCCAAACATAGTGCGACTCCATTCTTATGCCAAAGGCGTTTGTGCGTTCCCTGTGCCGCCGGCCGCCGCCTTTAACTGCGCCAGCTCCCGTTCGAGTTCGTCGTCGCCTTCAAGCGCCGCGAATTCCTCGTGCAACGGGCGTTTGCGGCCGTAGTTTACCAGGTCCGCCTCGGCTTCCATATGATCGACCCGGCGTTCCAGATGGTCGAACCGCGTCATGGTCTGCGTCGCATCGACCCTGCGGATATGTCCCCGGGCTTTGATGCGTTCCTGGGCATGCGCATGGCGCTGGGCCAGCACGCGCTGTTTCTCGCGGGCCGTTGCCAGCTTCTCCTCAAGCTGGACGATGTCCTGCTGGTACTGTTCCACCAGTCCGTCGAACTGCGACGCTTCGCGCTGCAGGGCGTCCGCCCGTTCCAGGTACCGCCGCTTTTCGAGCAGGGCTTCCCGCGCCAGGTCTTCGCGTCCCTTGTTGACGGCAAGCCGCGCCTTGCCCGCCCATTCGGCGGCCCGCGCCTCAATTTCGTCAAGCTGGCGCTGTATCCGCTTCTTGGTGGCAATCGACTGCGCGCACGACGCTTTGATCTCGACGAGCGTGTCTTCCATCTCACGGATGATCAGCCGCACCATCTTTTCCGGGTCTTCGGCCTTGTCCAGCATCGTGTTCAAATTCGAACTGATGATGTCGCGCACCCTTGTGAAAATACCCATCGCATCATCTCCTCAGGTTCACCGAAACGTTTCTGTTTCGGTATGGCTTCTTCTTTTCCATGGCCCACGGCCAAGCTGCTTTGAGAGAGCAACAACAGTGCCAAACCGTCCAGCAACGTCTGTTGTATTCGTAACATATGTTGTATCAGTGCTTTATACCGTAGAGCCAAGGATTGACTTGGAACAAACAATATGGTCTAATAGTCCAAAGATTAGTGTTTTAAGCCAATAGTAGGCATTTGGGACCATGATTATGAATCCGGAAACCGCCCAGGAAGTTCTTGGCCATTCTGAAGCATTCCTTGAGCTGCAAGAACAACTGTCGCGCGTGGCGAAAGTGGAGCGCCCCGTTCTTATTGTTGGGGAGCGCGGCACCGGAAAAGAACTGGCCGCATCGCGCCTGCATTATCTGTCCAACCGGTGGAGCGAACCTTTTTTGACGCTGAATTGCGCGGCGCTTTCTCCGGGGCTTATCGAATCCGAGCTGTTCGGCCATGAAGCCGGGGCCTTCACGGGGGCGACCGGCCGCCGCGCGGGCCGTTTTGAGGCCGCCAGCGGCGGCACGCTTTTTCTGGACGAAATCGGCGCAATTCCCCTCGAAGTGCAGGAAAAGATTCTCCGCGCGGTCGAGTACGGTGCCTTCGAGCGGGTCGGCGGCAGCCAGGCCATCAGAATTGACGTGCGCATTGTCGGGGCCACCAACGCCGATTTGCCTGCCATGGCCGAGGCGGGCCGGTTCAAGCCTGATCTGCTCGACCGGCTGTCGTTTGAAGTGCTGTGCCTGCCGCCGTTGCGCGTGCGGGGCGGCGACATTGCGCTCTTGGCGGGCCATTTTGCATCACGGATGGCGCATGAACTGGGCCGCGAGGAGGTGCCTGAATTCTCGGAGGAAGCC
>CAZOMH010000075.1:0-11410 GCA_964580415.1 uncultured Nitrospirales bacterium | reverse complement strand
CCTCCACCGTCCGCGACACCCACAACGGCGCGGGGCTGTCCATTGCCGTGTGTGACACGGGAATCGACTACACCCACCCCCGCCTCGGCGGCGGCGGCTTCCCCAACGCAAAGATTCTGGGCGGCTACGATTTCGGCGACAGCGACGCCGATCCCATGCCGGTCGGCCAGGCCCATGGCACCTGCTGCGCCGGCATTGCGGCGGGCGAGACCGGCACGGTGGGCGACTACATCGGCGGGGTGGCCTACGGCGCGAAGCTGTATGCGCTGAAAATCTCGTCCACCGACACGGGATCGGCGACCACCGAGGCCATGGTTGCCGCCTGGGACTGGTGCGTGACGCACCAGAACGACAACCCCGCCTACCCGATCATGGTCATCAGCACGAGTTTTGGCGGCGGACGCTGCTACAGCAACGCCGAGGGTGATGCGGAATCGCCGGGCATGACGACCGCCGCCGGCAATGCGGTGGCGGCCGGGATTACCGTGCTGGCCTCTTCGGGCAATGACGGCTGGTGTGATTCGATGGGCTGGCCTGCGGCCATTTCGAGTGTGATCTCGGTGGGGGCCGTTTATGACGCGGACTTTGGCGTCTATCTCCCCTGTCTCGACGCCGATTCCTGCGTCGCCAACAAAATCGCCTCAACCGGTTGCGCCACCGGCTACTACACCGAGGATGCGACCGCCAGGGACAAGGTGACCGCATACTCGAACTCGGCACCCTTCCTCACCCTGCTGGCCCCGGCGAACAAATGCCACACACTGGACATTGTCGGGACGTCCGGCTACAGCAGCGGGGACTACTACACCGGTTTCGGCGGCACTTCGGCCGCGTGCCCCTATGCCGCGGGCGCGGTGGCATCCCTGCAGTCGGCCGCCAAGGCGGTCTTGGGCCGTTGGCTCACGGTGGACGAGGTGCGCAGCACGCTGACTTCCACCGGGTCGGACGTCACGGACACCAAGGTGGCCGTCACAAAACCGCGGATTGATTTGGGCGCGGCGGTCGATTCCCTGTTCGACGTAAAAGCCTTCACCTGGGCGCCTGTGTCCTCGCCAAGGTATTTGGACGCCCCCTTCGGCGTCACCGTCACGGCCGTGGACAGCGGCGGCGCCGCCGTCACCGACTTCAACGGCACGGTAACCCTTGCCGGATTTATCCCCGCGCTGTCGCCCGTCGTTATTGGCACCGGAACGGACACCATGGGCATTCCGATGAGCGCCTCCTATCATGACGAGCGGACCCAGGTGATCTATTTGGCCGGCGAGATTGGCGGAGCCCGGCCCATTGGTTCCCTCTCCCTGAATATTGCCACGCCGCCGGGACAAACCCTGAACGGGTGGACCATCCGGATGAAACACACCGCGGCCGCCGAATATGCTTCGGCAACCTGGGAGGGGGACGGCTGGACCACGGTATACCAGTCCAACACGATGGTGACGGCCCCGGGCTGGGTGAAATTCGACTTCACCACGCCTTTCAGCTATGACGGCGTGAGCAACCTCATGATCGACTTCAGTTTCAACAACACCTCATGGTCCTCAAGCGGGCTGTGCTACTGTTCCGCAACCACCGCGAACCGCACCGTGTCGTTCCGGTCGGACAGTACCGCCGGTGACCCCCTGACCTGGACCGGCACCACGCCGGCGGGCGTGCTGTCGGCTTACACGCCCAACATCAGGCTCGGCGCGCCGGACACGCCCGTCGCCATTGCACCCGCCCTTGCCGGAACCTTTGTCAACGGCGTCTGGACGGGCACCATTTCGGTGCCAGGCGCCGCGGCCGGCATGCTGCTCCGCGCCGATGACGGCAACGGCCACCGTGGTGACAGCAACACGTTCGACGTCACAGCCGACCCCGCGCGGCCGACGGGGACCATCGTCATCAACAACAACCAGGCCAACACAAAGACGCCCGATGTCACGCTGGCGCTGACCTGGTCGAACGGCCTCGGCTCGGACGTAACGCGCATGCGGTTCAGCAATGACGGCGCCACCTGGTCAATTTGGGAGACGCTGGCCGCGACGCGCCCCTACACCCTGCCGGCGGGAGACGGCTACAAGACGGTGCGGGTCCAGTATCTGGACCGGGCCAACAACCGCTCCCTGGCGAGCAACGATTACATTCGGCTGGACACGGCACCGCCCACCGGCGGCATCCTTATCAACGGCAACGCCCAAACCACAACCACCCAGACCGTCACGCTCAACCTGAACTGGGCCGACACGGGTTCGGGGGTGACACGCATGCGGTTCAGTGACAACGGTTCCAATTGGACCGCGTGGGAACCGTTGAGCGCGGCCCGTCCCCACACGCTGCCTGCCGGACTCGGTTACCACACCGTGCGTGTGCAGTACACCGATGCCGCGGCGAACTACTCCCCCGTGTACAACGATTACATCAAGTTGCTGGCCGCCCCTTGAACGGGCCCGGCTCCGCCGCTGCTCCGCATCACTGTTGAAGTTCCAAAGTTCTTGCCCAAACGGCCCGCCATCGGCGCCGGGGTGCAACCAAGACGTACGGACGTCGGGAAGAGAGAAAAGAGAACATGTCTTTCAGAAGAACAATGACGGGAATCACGACCGTGGCGGCAACCGCCATGCTTTGCCACGCCGTTGCATTGGGACAGTCGATTGCCGGACCGACCACGGATTTCGACAAGCTCCCCCCGAAGAAACTGGTCAACGTTGAGCGGAGCATCATCAACAGCCCGCCGGCACCGACGCCCGGCGTTGCCCGTCCGCTGGCGCCCGTCGGGGCAAAATCGGCCACATCCAAGAGCCTTTCCGTGCCCACGTCCACATGGACCTACGGGGCCACGGCCACCGCGGCCGGAATGGTCTTCGCCTATTACGACCGGAACGGTTTTGCAAACATGTACACCGGCCCCGCCAACGGCGGGGTGTGCCCGCTGACCGATGTGGGACAGGGGATTGCCGCGCCAATCACCGGCGCATGCTCCATCATCGCGACGCAGAACGGGTTTGACGGCCGCCTGACGCCCGGGCATGTGGACGATTACTGGGTCGCGACAGGCACGACGGGGTCCGATCCGTGGGAAGGGGTCCGGCCGCAACATGTGTGGGGGGGCTGCACGGCGGATTTCATGGGGTCCAACCAGTGGAAATGGGACTTTACCGCCGACGGCGCAAAGGATTATTGCTCCGACGGAAGCACCGCCGTGTTCGGATTCAGTGCCGGCGGAAAGCTCTACAACAGTATCCCCTCCGCGGCTTACGGGCTCCCCCAGACGGAGGGCTGCCACGGTCTCCGCCTTTTCGCCGAGTCGCGGGGCTACACGGTGCTGGACAATTACACGCAAAAGATCGACACGCTGTATACGGGCGGATTCTCTTTTGCCGATTATGTGGCGGAAATCGATGCGGGCTATCCCGTAATCATTCTGCTGGCCGGACACGCCGTGGTGGGTGTCGGTTATGACACCGCGGACAGCACGGTGTATCTCAATGACTGTTGGGACAACGCCGTTCACACGATGACCTGGGGCGGCTCCTATGCCGGATATGCCCAACGGTCGGTCATGATTATACACCTTGTCGGCGTGGTTCCCGGTTCCGTGCAGGTGACCCTGGAACCTGCCGGGGCGGTGACTGCCGGGGCGCAGTGGAAGCTGGACAGCGGCGGCAGTTGGCAGGATTCCGGAGCAACGCTGGCCGATGTGCCCGGCGGCCTCCACACCATCTCCTACAAGGAAGCCGGCACATGGAACAAGCCCTATGACCGCCAGATCAACGTGAGCGGCGGAAGCACCACGATTGCGGGGACCTATTTCCAGCTTTGCCAGGGCGTGGATGACTGTGGCCGGGCATGGCCGACCACCGGAAACCCGGGCTGGCTGGTCCAGAGCGGCGTCACGCACGACGGTGTCGATGCCGCCCAAAGCGGAAATTTCAATGACGACACCTCCTCCACCATGTCCACCCAGGTGGACGGTCCCACAACCGTCGGTTTCTGGTGGAAGGTGAGTTCCGAAGCCGATTACGATTTCCTCACGTTCTACGTGGATGGAACCGCGGTTGAAAGCATTTCCGGAGAAAAGGACTGGACGTGGAAAACGTACCCGCTGGCAGCCGGAGCGCATACCCTTGCCTGGACCTACGCCAAGGATGGTGCGGCCTACGGCGGTGCCGACGCCGGCTGGGTGGACCAGTTCGACGCCGCCGCGGATATCACGCCCCCGACGGGTACAATTGCCATCAACAACGGTGCCGCCGCCACGAATAAAACCGACGCGGCGCTGTCCCTCACCTGGGACGACGGCACGGGTTACGGCGTGGCGCGCATGTGTCTCCGCAGCAACGGGACCGACTGGCCCGCCTGGGAGCCGGTTGCGGCTGCGCGCGCCTGGACCCTGCCCGCGGGAGACGGCTACAAGACGGTGCTGGTGATGTACGCGGACACGGTCGACAACCGTTCGGTGGTGTACAACGATTACATCCTCCTCGATACGGCGCCGCCCACCGGCAGTATTCTCATCAATGGCGGGGCGTCCACCACGGCCTCGCAAGACGTGACACTAAACCTGGCCTGGGCGGATACCGGCGCCGGGGTGGTGCGCATGCGCTTCAGCGACAACGGCTCGACCTGGACCAACTGGGAGTCGTTGAAGCCGGCGCGCGCTTACACACTGCCGGCGGGGGCCGGTTACCACACCGTCCGTGTCCAATTCCTCGACAACGCCGGAAACTACTCCATCGCATACAACGACTACATCAAACTCGTGACCCCCTGACACGGGAAGCCGGTGCAAACGCCGGCGGACAACCCGTAAAAGAATCGCGCCCCGTGCCTGTCCCGTCAGGGTGGCATGGGGCGCTTCTTATCGGCGTTCGGGGCGGGGGATTGTCCAGCGCGCAACCCACGGGGACGCTGCGGGCATTTCGGCCCCGCTCTCGGCAATGCGCGGCGGGTGGCCGAAAAGGGGCCCCTGCTGGAATTACCCGAGGTGTTTTTCGGCGATGTAGCGGTTTGGGTCGGGGGCCGGGGTGCGGCGCAGCAGCAGCTCGGCAACGAATCCGAGTCCGACACCGACGGTGCCCACCGTGACGATGACAAGGCTCATGAGCATCATGAGGAGGATGATACCCGTCATGGCAAGCTGTTCGCCGTAGTTCGCGCCGCTCAGGAAGAAGGTGACCAGGAACGACGCCGCGACGGCGGCAATGAGGACAGCCACAATCATGGCGCCGCAAAGCAGGATCATGCGGCCAAAGTACTGCCCGGGCGCATCGCCGTATTTGGTGAGGAATGCGGCCGTAATCGCATCCAGGGCGCCCCGCGCGAACCGTTCGAACCCGTATTTGGATTTCCCGAAACGCCGCGGCTGGTGTTCCACGGGAATCTCGGTGACGTGAAAACCCATGCTGGCGGCAAAAACGGGAATCAGCCGGTGCATGTCTCCGTAGAGCGGCATGCCGCAGACCGCTGTGTTGCGCATGGCCTTGAATCCCGTGTTGACATCGTGCAGCGGCAGCTTGAAGGTGCGGGCGATCCACGCATTGTAAATGCGCGAAGGGAGCGTCTTGTGCCATGGGTCCAGCCGCCGCTGTTTCCATCCGCAGACGACATCGTATCCCTCGTCCTCAATGGCGGCAATCATGCGCGGTATCTCGCGGGGGTTGTCCTGCAGGTCGGCGTCCATCGTCACGATGATTCCGCCCTGCGCGTTGGCAAAGCCGACGGTAAGGGCGATGGTCTTTCCAAAATTGCGGCGCAGCCGGATGGCATCTATGTTGGGGTGCTTCGCGCGGAGCGCGAGAATGCGCGCCCATGAGCCGTCGGTGCTGCCGTCGTTCACGAAGAGGATACGGTGCGGACGGCCGCCCATGTGCCGGATGATCCCCTCGGCGAGCGGTTCCAGCGTTTCCTGTTCGTTGAACACGGGTATGACGAAAACAACCTGCATGGCCGGATTGTACCCTATCCGCCGGGCGGGGAAAAAGTCGGCGGAAGCGCTAGCGAATGTCGGCGTCAAGCCATTTGATGACGGCCATAATGCCGCGGGCGCGCTTGAGCATGGTGGCCTTCAGGCCCTGCTCGCGCAATTTGGCCTTCGCCTCGTGCCGGTCGCGGGCGATTACAATACCCCCCACGAACGACTTGGAGTGTTCGTGCTCTTCTTCGCCCTCGGCGCGTATGGCGTGGTATTCATAGGTAGGCAATGCATCTCGCTCCACGTGCTACTCTGTGCTGAATTGTAACAGTATCAGCGTGTTTCGACAACCGTTCGGCGCGTTTCGCTTGCCGTGTCCGCCGGGGTTGGAGTAACATCCTGCCGAGACGCCCGCAACATAAGGAAAGGTATCATGGCGGAGGAACAAGAACAGGACACCCTCAGAGTTCGGCGGATGCTGGAACAGCAGGCCGAACGCGAGTCGCTCAGTTTTCAGTCGCTTATCCAGGAGTACGGAGAGTTCACGACCCCGCCGCAGGTTCCGGAAGGCACCGGTTTCCCCGGCGATACGAACACGCTGCTGGATGCGCCGACGGACCTTGTGGGTGTTGATTCGGTGGCGGACGGTTCTTTGCTGGACCGGGATTCCCTGTTTCTGGGCGGCACGGTCATGGGCGACGCGGCGCCCGCGACACAGCGCAGAAACTTCGAAGACGACCTGCGCGTGTTGGGAGAGAGCGGCGGCAAGAAGACCCCGATTTGGCTGCAGGCCTTTTTTGTGGGCGGGTTGTCGTTGCTGCTGCTGCTGCCCATCGTGGGCGGGTCCGGCTTTGTCATGTTTCAGCCCTGGTATTCCTACGGGGTCATTTTCCTGGCCTCAATCACGGCGTTCTGGGCCATTTATGGCATGGTGCATGAAGATGAACCCAAGGAACGGTGGCTGTGCCTCATCGGCCTGGCCATGGCGCTCGCCTCAACTGTGGCCGCATGGGTGACCCGCGTGCCGCCCGTCCTGTACTGAAAGGAAGTTGACCCATGAGTGATGTTATTACGTTCATTGGGGAGCACAAGTGGTGGCTGGCAGCACTCTCCCCCTTTGTCATTGCATACATCGTGGTCAAGATTCGGGGCTAGACCCTTTTCGGGACGTCATCCCGAAAGCGCCGCCCCGGATTTGTCGAAGAGGTTGTGTATGGCGTTGAACCTATACCATGGGTGGGGTACAAGAGGCGCAGGCAGAACAGACTAACCGTTTGACTTAAAACAATTTGATGTCCGCCGCGCTTTGTGGCATAATGGCGTATCGTTCATGGTCAGGCATCCGGCGGGCGGTGTGCCAATACCGTGGCAATGAAGGAAACCAGGCTGAATGGATACTGAAGACAAGGTCGGGCAGCGTATTCGTGAAATCATCGCCGAACGGCTCAACCGCAAGGTGGAAGACATGAAGGACGAGGTGCGCATTGAGGAGGACTTGGGTGCCGACTCCCTGGACAAGGGCGAGATCATTATGACCCTTGAAGAAGAGTTTAGCATGGACATCGACGACGAGGCCAATGACATCAAGACCGTCGGCGACGCCGTCAAATATATCAAATCCCGCCGTTGACCGCAGTTTCAGCCTGCCGCGCGCTTTCTTTTGGCGCGGCAGGGAACAGATCGGTTTTGACCCGGCAGTGCCGCCTGTTTATACTTGTGGCGCAGGCAGGTGTCCTTGAAAGAGGAACGGCAAACAGGGAGATATTCTTCAATGTCAAATGACGACGACGTGACCCGGCGCATCAAAGAGATAATCGCCGACCGGCTCAACCGCAACATGGAAGAGCTGGTGCAGGACGCCCGGATCATGGAGGATCTGGGTGCCGATTCTCTGGATACCACCGAGATTATCATGGCGCTTGAGGAAGAGTTCAATTTGGAAATCGACGACGAGGCAAACAACATTCAGACCGTCGGCGACGCCGTTACTTATATCAAATCGAGAATCTGACGAAAGCGGCGGTTGTCCCCCGCCATGGGGATGCGGGACAGCCGTTGCGGCCGACCCGCCGTGACGGACGCCCAGGGGAAGACGGGCGAGAGCGCCTGTCGATACAATGCATGCAGGTGTGATGGACAACAATCCGGGTCCAAACCACGAAAATTCGAAAGAGAACCGGGAGGAATCGCTCCGGAATCTTGCCGTGCGGCTGGGCGTGGAAATGCGCGACACGCGGTGGTATGACCGCGCGCTGACCCATGCGTCGTGCGTGGCCGAAGACGAAAGCACTGGCGGCGACTATGAATCCCTGGAATTTCTGGGGGATGCCGTGCTCGGGTTGGCCGTGGCCCATTACCTTTTCACGCATATTCCCGGCCGCACCCCCGGCGAGTACAGCCGTATGCGCGCAGCCATGGTCAACCGGCAAAGCGTGGCGCACGTGGCCAACGCCTTGGAAATTGCCCCGCTGATTCGGCTGGGCCGCGGCGAGGAGGCAAGCGGCGGACGCCGGCGCACCGCGCTCGTGTCCGATTGCCTGGAGGCCCTGCTCGGGGCGGTCTACCTGGACAACGGGTGGGACACGGCCCAGGAACTTGTGGCGCGCACCTTCCACGATGAATTTCTCAAGGCGCGCAAGGCCGATGTCGTGTGGGACTACAAGTCGCGCCTGCAAAACCATTGCCAGGCGGAGCATATCGGGTTGCCCCGTTTTGAGGTCGTCCGCTCGGAAGGCCCGGACCACCTCAAGGAATTCGAGGTGGAAGTGAGCCTGCGGGGAAAATCGGCGGGGCGCGGCAGGGGCCATTCCAAAAAGGAAGCCGAGCAAAACGCCGCCCGGGAGGCACTGGAAAGAGAAGGGGTGACGCTGGAATAAGGGTGTCAGCCGGTCGAAGCCGGGGGGGCATGCCGTTTCCGGCGGCGACCTTGCGGGCCGGGCGATCACAAGGGCCGGCCTCCGCGAAAGCCCCCCCGCGCGTGACACTTGCGGGGGTATTCTGTTAAGATTCTGTTGATATTTTACCGGCTCTGGGCTGAATTCTGTCCGTTCCCAGTCAAGGCGGACAAAGGCCAATCCCAACATTACTGTGATCGGAATGATGCCATGTTTCGCAAGCTGCTGCCCCAAGAAGTGGGATACTTTGACTTTTTTGAACAGCACGGGGCGCTGTGCCTGAAAGCGTGCGAGGAACTCAATGCCATGCTCTCGGGGGACGGAGAAATGGGAGAGCGCGCGGCGCGGATTAAAGAGCTGGAACGGGAGGCGGATGCGGTCACGCGGGCCTGCATGGACGCGCTGCACCACACCTTTATCACTCCGATTGACCGTTCCGACATTCACAAGCTGATTCAGCGGCTGGACGACGTTGTCGATTCGGTGGAGTCCACCGCGTCGCGGATGATGCTGTACGAGGTGACGGAAAAGCCGGCTGCGGCCAGGGCGCTCACCGAAGTGCTGGTCCGGGCGGCGGGGGAGATTGTGCTGGCGCTTCCGGGCCTGCGCAACATGAAGAACGCCGACAGCATAAAGCAGCACTGCATCGCGCTCTTTGAACTGGAGAACGAGGGCGACAACATCATGCGCAACGCGCTTGCCTCGCTGTTCAGGGAGGAAAAGGACCCGATCGCGCTCATCAAGTGGAAAGAGCTGTATGAGCGCCTGGAGAAATCGACAGACCGCTGCGAGGCGGTCGCGTCCATCATCCAGAGCATCGTAATCGAGGCCTCATAATCCCATGATCCCCCTCTCTGTCTGGATCATCGTCGGTATAACGGTTTTGGTGGCGCTGGCCTTTGACATCATCAACGGCTTTCACGACGCGGCCAACTCCATTGCCACCGTGGTGTCGACGCGCGTGCTCACGCCGCGGCAGGCGGTCATATGGGCGGCTTTCTTCAACTTCGCCGCCGTGCTGATTTTCAAACCGCAGGTGGCCCACACAATCAAGAGCATCGTCCGCATCGACCCCGGGGACCCGGCATTCGTTTACGTTGTGCTGACAGGGCTCCTCGGCGCCATCGTCTGGGATTTGCTGACTTGGTGGTGGGCCATGCCCACAAGTTCCTCGCACGCGCTCATTGGCGGGTTGGTGGGTGCCGGTATTGCGCACAAAGGGCTGGCCGTCATCGAGATGTCCAAGGTTACCAGCACCGTGGCCTTCATTCCCCTCGCCCCGCTGCTCGGTTTTGCCGTCGCCTACATAGTGATGGTTGGTCTCTACTGGGTGTTTCGCCGCTGGCGTCCGCTCCAGGTTGACTCGCTGTTCCGGAAGCTGCAACTGTGTTCGGCCGCGCTGTGGTCGCTGGGCCATGGCGGCAACGATGCGCAGAAGACGATGGGTATTATTCTCGCGCTGTTAATCGCCGCCGGCATGGTGAAGCCCGAAACGGAGCTGTCACTGCTTCACCTCAATACGGCTTGGATTGTGCTGTTCTGCGGCGCGGCGATGGCCCTCGGCACGACGATGGGCGGCTGGCGTATTGTAAAGACCATGGCCATGCGCATTACCAAGCTGCGCCCCTACAGCGGGTTCAGCGCCGAACTGGGCGGCTCGATTACGCTCTTCTTTGCCACCCATCTCGGGATTCCCGTGTCGACCACGCACACCATCACCGGTGCCATTATCGGCGTCGGGGCAACGAAAAAGCTTTCGGGAATCAAGTGGGGTGTCGCGCAGCGCATCATGTGGGCCTGGATTATCACCATTCCCGCGTCGGCGGCGGTTTCGGCGCTGTGTTTCTACGGCATCAAGCTGTTCCACCCGGACTTCTGAGGGGGGGTGGCGCGTGTTTGCCCCGTCCTGTGACCCCCACAGGAGGGGAGCTGCCGGAGACGATGTGTCTCGACATCCGGTTCGTCCGACAAACACACGGCGAACGGAAGGATTGTCCTGGACTCCATGGTTCTCCCGTCTTTCCATCTGCGCCGTCCGTGCGATAGTAAACTTGGACGGCGGCGGGGCCTGGCAAATGTTTCCGTGTCCCGTGTCTTGTGGACGGGATGGACAGGATGGACTTAACCGGTGGGTGGTTCGGGTTCTTGTCAATCGCCTCAATACGGTCCACCGCATCCCTGGATAAACAAGTACAACAAAAGGCCTGGGTGGCGTTATTATTGAGTGCGATGCCAAAGCCGCTGCGAAAAGGATGCGCCCGTTTGAAGATTCTGCACGTATACAAAGACTTTGACCCGCCGGTCCATGGCGGGGTGGAACGGCACATGGCGCTGATGTGCCGTTTTCAGCGGCAATGGGCCGAGGTGGAGGCGCTGACGTGCAGCCGGTCGTGGCAAACGGCGGTGGTGGAGCGGGACGGCACGCGGGTGACGGAGGCGGGGGAATGGGGGCGGTTGCAGGGCACGCCGCTGGCACCGTCGTTTCCCTGGCGGATTTGGCGGAATCGGGCGGACGTGGTAGTGGTGCATTCTCCGCACCCCACCGCAGAGGTGGCGGCACTATTGGCGCAGCCGCGGGGGGCCGTGGTGGTGCGGTACCACAGCGATGTGGTGCGGCAGGCATCGG